>NZ_KV805532.1:0-15964 GCF_001811595.1 Enterococcus sp. HMSC078F03
TTTTTTCATTTACACAAAATATTTTACACTCTCATCAGTTTAAAGGATACCATAAATTTATAAAAAATATATGGTATGATTATCCATTTTTTGTTAAAAGTAATCAATAATATCTTAAAATTAATAAATTGTGCTATATGCTAGACTAATTTATTATAGAAAGGTTATTGACAAATTAGACACAGCTTGATAGTATAAAGCGAACAAAACGTAATCATTACGATTTGTTCGCTTTATCTGTAATATTTCGCTATAAATAGTTTCAAATAGTATAGTTTGAATGCTCAAGTATTTCAGCAACTTTTATAACACAGGAGGTAATAAATATGGCTGTACCAGCGAGAAGAACATCGAAAACAAAAAAAAGATTGCGTCGAACACATGAAAAATTAAAATCACCTGAAATTTCGTTTGATGAGAATCTTGGTGATTATCGTAAAAGTCATCATGTATCTTTAAAAGGCTATTATGGTGGAAAAAAAGTGATGGATAAAAAATAGGAGGTAATAGTATTGAAGAAAATGAATATTATTTATCCACCACTTGTGGAACAGAGCTTTCAATTTTATCAAGATTATGAACAAGAAAGATATGATAAGTCTGAATTATACAGAATAATGGTTATGAAGAATATTATTAATGAAAATGGCACTCCAACAGAAGAGGCTCTTAAAAAAGGATTAGTTAAAGACTTTTATGAAGAATATGATTTATCTTTTGAAGAATTTTTAAAATTGTACCCGTTTTTTAATAATTATGATCCTGATTATTTCCAGAAAATAGATGGTTTTTGGGAAGTTCCCGTTTGTTTAAAAGAAGAATTAATATTATTACTGAATGATAAAGATTGTGCCTATGATGTACGGATTCAAATTCAACAATTTCTTGAAGAAAGGTGAGTAAAGACAAGATGTTCAGAAACAAATGGAAAAACAGTTCACTAATTAAAAATGTGTAAAAAGGGTCTGATGAAAAAAGGAGACATAATAGTTATTATCTTTTTAATAGCTATCTCTTTTTCTCCATATTTTATTTTTTTTCATAATAATCCATTTCCCCCAAAAAGTTTTGACGACGTTAAATATGCTGTGGTCAAGATAGATGGGAAAGAGATTGAGCGTATAAATTTAGATAATCCAAAAGAATTTATCAAAACGTATTATCCATCAAAAGGGCAATATAATACTATAGAAGTTAAAAATGGACACGTCCGTGTAAAAAAAGATAATAGTCCAGATCAAATTGCGGTGAAAACAGGATGGATATCAGAACCAGGGCAAACTAGTATCTGTATTCCTCACAGATTCATTTTAGAAATTGTTCAACAATATTCTAAGGATTATTATATTTACTAAAATCATTTTTTGGCATACATGCTAAAAAATGATTTTTTGTAAATATTTTATTGCATTAATATCAATATAGTTTAGTTTTATTTGGAAGAATGTAATAACAAATATGAGATGGGAGTGTCCTTATTAAATAACATTCATAAATGTTATATTTTAAGTGAAAGTAATGATTTACAGTTAATTAAATGGAGGTTTTATGAATAACCTATTTATTTTTGTTTGCTTTTGTTTTATGTGGTTAATGATTTTTGGAGTAATTTTATACTATGTTGGTCTAGTTAATCACAGATATATACATCATACTTTAATTTTGGGTTTAGTAACTATTATTTCTGGTACTCTATGTTGGTTATTTGTAGGATACTCATTAAGTTTTTTTGGAAATATTCAATATAGTATCTTTTATAGCCCCTTAGCTTCTAGTGAAATTGTTTCTATACTGATACAATTACTTTTTTGCTTATATTCTGTAATTATGATAATTGGTTCAGTATTAGAAAGAGGTAATTGGAAATATATTGTGTTGTTTGTTCCTTTGTGGATTGTATTTGTTTATGCACCTGTTTGCTTTTCGTTATGGGGACATGGAAATTGGCTAGGGAAAATAGGAGTACTGGATTATTCTGGCGGACTAGTAGTCCATACTACTGCTGGAATTGGAAGTCTTGTTTTGGCAATAACATCACCAATACGTTTAAAGAATTCATTAATATTTAAATCACAAGAAATGATAGCTTTTGTAGGAATGCTATTTATTACCCTAGGATGGTTCGGATTTAATATGGCACCTTCTGGAAAAATCGGTGAAGAATCCATTCAAATTTGGTTAAATACACTTATTTCAATTTTAGGCGGTAGCATCAGCTGGCCTTTTACCCAATGGATTTTAATAAAAAAAGTATCTATCTATTCTATAATGAATGGAATAATCGGCGGATTAGTAGGTAGTACTTGCTCGGTTGGATATATATCTCCTGCAATTAGTTTATTAATTTCGGTAATTGTATGTACCCTTTGTCCAATTGTTATTCACATAATGCATCTACGCATAGCAAACTTTGATGACGCTGCAGATTCTTTTGGGATGAATGCAGTGGGTGGAATTGCAGGATCGATTTTAACTGGTGTCATGGCAGAAAAAGGGGACTTTTTTCTTCAATTATTTGGAACTTTTTTAATCAGTATTTGGAGCCTTAGTTTAAGTCTTTTGATTCATTATTTATTGAAAAAAATAGTAAATGATTGTGATTCTCAATGTATTAGATAAAAAAATTAAAATTATTCCTAGTGTGTATGAATATCAAAATAATAGTCAATAATAACACTCAGGAAGAGATTTGAAGACTTTAAATTTTAGTGGAGGTAAATAATGGAAAATAAAGAAGTTATAATTATTGGAGCAGGCGCTGCTGGCGTAGGTATGGGGGTTGCTTTGAAAGATTTTGGCATAAATAATTTTTCTATCTTAGAGAGAAAGCAGGTAGGTAATAGTTTTATTAAATGGCCTGAGGAAACAAGATTTATCACTCCTTCTTTTACAAGTAATGGCTTTGGGATGCCTGATTTAAATGCAATAGCAATTGATACATCTCCTTCATATACTTTAGGTAAGGAACGTTTATCTGGAAAAGATTATGCTAAATACCTCCAATTAGTTTCAGAAGAATATAAGTTACCTATTAAGACAAATTGTAAAGTTCAATCTATTAAAAAAGAAAAAACTGGTTATTTGCTTGAAACAACAAAAGGATTTATTCATGCAGAATATATAATTTTTGCGATGGGAGAGTTCTCTTTTCCGAATAAATCTAGTGTTAAAGGTTCTTATAAGAATAGTTTACATTATGGCGAGATTAATTCTTGGATTGAAATTAAAGGGGATCAGCAGACAATTATCGGAGGAAATGAGAGTGCGATTGATGCAGCTCTTGAATTAGCTAAATTAGGTAAACGAGTTACAATTTATACAGATACTTTGGGGTTAAATATAAGAGATGCTGACCCAAGCAAAAGGTTATCACCACGCACAAGACAGAGATTTTTTGATTTACGTGTAAATCAAAAAAAATTAGATACTATTAAAATATACACAACTATCAAAGTTAAAAAAATTGATAAAACGTCTACTGGTTATATATTGATTACAGAAAATGGGAAATCATTACCTGTAGAAAATATACCAATTCTTTGTACAGGTTTTGAAAATGGTATAAAATCTATTACTGCATCATTGTTTAAGTATAAGGAAAATGGACAAGTTCTTTTGAATGATTTTGATGAATCAATAATTGCTAAAAATATTTTCTTAATTGGTCCAAATGTACGCAAAGGTAATACCATTTTTTGTTATATATATAAATTTCGACAACGTTTTGCCGTAATTGCTAATGAAATTGCTCGACGAAAACATATTACTATTGACGAAAAAAAATTGTCATACTATAAAAATCAATCTTTTTATTTAGATGATTGCTCTGGGTGTGAAGTAAGATGTAGTTGTTGACAAATAGGAATTACTTCTGAATAACCTTTAGAGTTTGTTATAATAACCATTATTGTATCATAAAGGCCTGAATTTTTAATCATTGGGTTGTCCAATGTTCCAAGAACCTCCCCCTTTTTACTTTTTGATTAGCAACAAATTTTTTAGCGAATCATTTACTACTTAATGATACTGTATCAATACCAATATTAATCAGTAACATGTCCAGTTTCAAATAGAACTTGAACAATACCACATCTACTGGAGAATAAATAGTGTTTCTATTTGGCTTAATAGGAACTATTTTCTTATTGTTGATCCGTCTTGTGTTTGTATTGAAAAAGAAGAAATAATGAGGGATTTAAAATTAGCAAAAAAATTGGTAAAATGAACTAAGGTAACGATCGCACCCTCAATATAATAGTGTCATGAATTTAAACCTCGACTTTTTTGCGGTTGTTACCTTTTTATTTTAGGGTGGAAAATAAATGGTCTCTTTATTTCTTTTTGTTATTTTGCCAGTGATAAACTCCTGTTAAGATAGTAGCTATATAAAAAAGGCAGATACTTAAGAAGAGTATATTCATGATTTCCTCCTAGTTAAATAAAAGTCATGAATGATTGTACCAATATTTTTTAGAGAAGTTAAGATTGAAATAGAAAAATAAATACAATAAAATTTTTATAGACTGTTACGTTGAAATGTTCTTCAGAGACTATTTCTTCCAATACCGCCTACTAGATAGGTGGTTTTAATCATTATTTTCGGAGGTTGTGTTTTGGCCAAAAAGTAAAGATTTAATGGATGTAGGTTCATTTGTGAGCCCATCTAGATAGAACGTTTCAGGACTTTAGTGAGGCATGAAACGATTCGATGCAAGCATTATCTGAAGGTGTCCCTTTTCGGGACCTACTCATGGTAATGCCTTTTTTTATTTGGTTCTGGTAGTTAAAAGAAGTATAAACAGAGTCCTGATCACTATGCAATAGACAATCCGTTGTTTGAGGCAATTGATCAAATGTATCCAGAACAAAATCCGTATCTTGCTTATCACTGATGGTATAGGCGATAAATTCACCATTGTATAAATCCATAATTGAAGACAAATACAATTGATTTTTACCAAAAGGCAGATAAGTAATATCTGTTACCAATTTCTTTAAAGGAGCGTCTGAAGAAAATTACTTATTTAGCTTGTTCTCGACAACCGTGTAAGGTTGTCCCACTTTACTGCGTTTCTTCATTTTCACGCGACAATTCTAATGATATTTCCGCATAATCTTTTGTACGGTGTTTTTATTTACTTTGTATTCCTGATTAATCAACGCAGTAATCTTTCGATAGCCATATCGAAACTTATGCTGGAAGCAAAGTCGACGAACAGCTTCTTCAAGAGGCGTTAACTTTCCCAAGTCTTTTCGATGAGTCCAACGATAATAAGTAGCTCGCGAAATGCCGAAAAGTTGACACAATGCAGTAATGGGTAATTTTCCTTTCATTCTTTTAACTAATTCTACAAATACTTCTGGCTCCACGTTCTTTCCAATTCTTTGAACTTTTTAAGCACCTCAATGTGCATTTTTAAATAGTTATTTTCATTTTTAAGCTGCTGTTCATTTGATAGATTTTCTGGACCTTTTCCATAAGCATATTTTTTTCAACGGGTTGAATCAGACGATGATGATTCTCGCCATTACGATACCCCAACGCCACCATGTGTCAATTTGTGTTTTGTTTTTAATTCCTAATTCTTCCATAATCGTTTTTACAGGAATATTCTCTTTTTTCATCTGTATAGCCATTTCTTTGATGTAAATAGGATAAGATACTCAATTTTTCATTGAAAAAGCACCTCCTAGTTAAATTCATTTTAACGTGAATTCAACAAGAGGTGCTTTTTTTTGTCTCAGTTTATTGGGTCAGTTCCCTATTTGTTTGGTCACTTTTATTTTAGCAAAGGTGTTCTTATTTTTATACAAAAAATAATCCAGATGTCAATCAATCTTATTAATTGTTATCTGGATTTTTCAAGCTCTTGTTGTACTAAATTTTATTTAATTTACCGAGTTTTAATTGTTCAATATTTAAAAATTTCTGTATTGAAAGTGAGATAGCTCCACTAATTACAGGATTCCATTCGATAGGGCTGTTAATAACTAATACGTCTTTTGTAAATTGATTGTTTAAATTTCTTTGGATTATGTTTATTATATCTGGAATTTTTTTTGTTAATGGACTATTGAAAATTACTAATTCAGGTGCATATAACATGATAGCATTATTAACACCAATAGATAAATAGTAGGCATATTGTTCAATCATTTTAACAACTTTTGATTCTTTGTTATTATATAGAATAGAAACTACATCTGAATTTATTTTATTGAGATTTTTCTCTTTCGAAATTTCGTGATAAATCACTTGTGTAGAGCAATATTTTTCTAAGCAACCATGATTTCCACAAGTACATTTTCTTCCATTGGGAAACAAAATAGTATGTCCTAATTGTCCAGCATAACCTTTATTACCAACATCTAGTTTACCATTTTTCACAAGTCCGACACCAATGCCACTATGAAGACTAATGGATGCTAAGTTTTCTATATCTGATGAAAAAGTATATTCACCCAACGCTGATAAATTAGCTTCATTTTGTAAGAATACTGGGAAGTTGTATTCTTGGTTTAACATTTCAACTAGGTTTATTTCAGCAAGATCATTGTAGGAAGTACTGATAATTTTATTATTTAGAACTTGACCTTGAAGAGCTATTGTCATACCTACTATGCCATAATGGGTATGAGGACAATCTGAAGTAAGCTGATTGAATACTTTATGAATTAAATCTTGGACATTTTTTTTGTTAACATAGGTATCAATAAGTTGAACCCTATGGATTTCTTTTCCATCTAAAGAAGCTAATGCGCCATCTATATAGTTATAGCCTAGATCAATTGCAATTACTAAGGCTGAAGAACTACCGTTAAAGGTCAGCATGATAGGTTTTCTTCCTCGATTTGTAGCTTCTCCGATCCTTTTTTCAATGATGAATCCATCGTTTATTAGTTTGTTTGTAATTGAAGAAACAGATGCTTTATTTAAAGAGGTGATCTTACTTAATTCGGCTCTAGATATTTCTCTATGTTTTATAATTTGATTAAGTATTTGAGCTTCATTTTGTTCTCTAATAGTGTATTTGCTGGAAATCATTTTTCTCTCCTTAAATTAGAATAAATTAGTTGTAATTAAAGTTTAAGATTCCTATTTGCTAAAAGCAAATTAATTTATCAAAAAAAATATAGCGTTTACAGTTGACATTTCACTGAGCCTGTTTTATAGTCTATTTATTAATTAGTTTAACGTGCTAACGAATAAATTTCAAGTCATTGATGCTGATTATCTTATGTTTATTTTTTTAGTTAATTAGTTTATCGTGAAAACAAATTAATCTATAACCTTTTGTTGACACAGAGAGAGCAAAAGGAGTGCATATGAAAGCGTTTGTATTGTTGCGATTACTAGTATTGTTATCATATACAAACTAATTAAGAAGAAATTGAAAGTGGGTTGGAAGATGTGATTGAAGTTACACCAAAATCTTTTTCGAGAACTTTTGATGATGAATTATTGATTGTAGAAGCTTGGGGTGAAAATGCCGTTAGAGTCAGATCGTTTGTAGATATGAACTTTGAAAATAGACTTAATTCTTTAATTGGTGAGCCTGATGCTTTAGGTACAGTCATAATAAATCAAGACGAAAATAAGACAGAATTAATAAACGGGAAAATTAGAGTTGTGTTAGACCATCGGGACCGATTGACTTTTTATAATGAAAAAAATGAAGTGCTATTAAAAGAGTTTATCAGATTGAGAGCTGTCAAACATGATGACGGAAGTGAAGATGCAGGTACAATTGAAATAACTAAAGATTTTAATTCAACGCTGAAGTTGAAGTCTAGAGAATACCACTCTAATTTACAAGGTGGTTTTCAGGTTACAACTAGATTTGAATCTGAATCAAGTGAGAAGATTTTTGGAATGGGACAATATCAACAATCTTATCTTGATTTGAAGAATACAGTTCTAGAATTAGCTCAAAGAAACTCACAAGTATCTATACCATTCTATGTATCGAGTTTAGGATATGGATTTTTATGGAATAATCCAGGTATAGGAGAGGTATCATTTGCTAAAAACATGACTCGATGGAAAATGGCTTCTACTAATTATATTGACTATGTAGTAATTGCGGGTGATACCCCAAAAGAGATACTTCGAAATTATAGTGATTTAACTGGTAAAGTTCCTAAAATGCCTGAAAACTTATTGGGATTATGGCAAAGTAAACTACGCTATCGATCTCCAAATGAAGTAATGGATGTTGTAAAAAAATACTATGCTTTGGGAATAAAACTTTCAACTATAGCTATTGACTATTTCCATTGGCCTAAACAAGGTGAATATCGATTTGATGAAGAATATTGGCCTCAACCTGAACAATTTTTAAGAACATTAAGAGATGAATATAATGTAGAGCCAATTATTTCCATATGGCCTACTGTACAAACTGATGCAATGAATTTTAATGAATATCTAGAAAATGGTTACTTAGTGAAAGTAAATCGTGGCGTTAGATTAACAATGCAAATTCAAGGAAATACAATTTTTGTTGATATGACTAATGAGAAAGCACGAGAATATGTTTGGAACCTCATTAAAAAGAATTATGTTAACAAAGGAGTTAAATATTTTTGGCTAGATGTAGCTGAGCCTGGGTATTCTGTATATGATTTCGATAATTATCGATATAAAAAAGGAACCGATTTACAAATTGGGAATTTGTATCCAATCGATTATTTATCAATGATTTCTGAAGGTTTAGGAAATAATCAATCAGTTGTTACACTTGTAAGAGGTGGATGGGCAGGGGCTCAACGCTATGGAGCTTTGTTATGGTCAGGAGATATTGATTCTAGCTTTGAAGCTTTTCGTAATCAAGTAAATACTGGATTAAACGTTGGGTTGGCTGGGTTACCTTGGTGGACAACAGATATTGGAGGATTTCATGGAGGAGATCCTAAAGATCCTGAGTTTAGAGAATTACTAGTCCGCTGGTTCCAATATGCAACATTTTCGCCTATTTTACGAATGCATGGTGATCGCTTACCACACAGCAAACCATTATCTGATCATGGAGGAGGATCAATGGTTACCGGAGCTCCAAATGAAATTTGGTCTTATGGTAAAGAAGTCGAACAAATACTAACGAAATATATAAAAATACGAGAAGAATTGAAGCCTTATATTAGTAAGTTGATGAGACAGGCCCATGAGTTTGGTGATCCACTTATGAGAACATTATTTTATGAATATCCACATGATCAGAATGCATGGAATATTGAAGATACCTATTTATTTGGAGATGCGATTCTTGTTGCGCCTATTGAAAATTATAAAGAAACTAGTCGAGAAGTTTATTTACCAAAAGGTGAAAGTTGGACAAACCTATGGACAAGAGAAAACTTTGATGGTGGAAAAACAGTGGTAGTCGAAGCAGACATTCAACAAATCCCGATTTTTATCAAAACAAGTGAAAAAGGTAAATTTTCAAAATTATTTGATGTAATTAAGGAGGAAAATTAATGGAAGCAAGTATTTTTCAATTAGTATTAATTGTGCTGTATGGATTTTTTATTAACTTTGAAAAAAACTCAACAATGTTTGGAACTTATCAACCGGTAACAGCGGGTTTTGTTACAGGATTAATCCTAGGTGATATATCAACAGGTTTATTTATCGGTGGTACTTTACAGTTACTATCTTTGGGAATAAGTAATTTTGGAGGAGCTTCAATACCTGACTATCAAACAGCAAGTATCGTAGCAACTTTTATTACAATTACTACTGGGCAAAAACCATCTGTAGGAATCTCTATTGGTATACCAGTAGCTTTATTGATGGTCCAACTAGATGTTATCAGAAATACCATAGGTATCTGGATGGTTCACAAAGCTGAAGCAGGTGTGAAAAAAGGTGATTATAGTATGATTACCAAAATGCAAATGTTTGGCGTATTTTTAACAGCAGCAACAACAGGCATACCAGTAGCATTGGCAGTAATTTTCGGTCCATCATTAATTAATACAATTCTATCGTATACTCCAGAATGGCTAACCAATGGATTAACTGTTGCTGGAGGTTTACTACCAGCTGTCGGTATAGGGTTACTACTGCGATATTTACCTGCAAAAGAATATTTTAGTTATCTTGTTATTGGTTTTGTAATGGCTGTTTATATGAAAATACCTTTATTAGGAGTAGCGCTTGTAGGGGCAGCTATTGCATTAATAATTTATAAAAAAAATAGTCAAGATTTAGTAAAGAATACTGTGATTAATATAGCAGGGGGGATGGATGACGATGAATAATATCGAACAATTAAAATTACGCATTGATACAAAAACTAAACGAAGTGTTTTGTGGAGATGGTTTTTTACAAGCTCAGTTTCTTCTAATTATGAAAAGATGCAAGCGCTAGCATATTGTTATGCAGTATTACCATTTTTAAAAATAGCATATAAAAATAAACCAGAAGCATTACAAAAAGCGGTATTAAATCATTTACAATTTTTTAATACTAATCCTTGGGTGGCACCTTACATTTTAGGTATTAATGTAGCTATGGAAGAGAATGCTGACGAAAACACAGAAGAGGCTGTAACATCTATTAAGACAGGCCTTATGGGCCCGGTAGCTGGTTTGGGTGATAGTTTATTTGTAGTTATTCCTTGGACTATATTTGGTGCTATTGCAGCAAATATGGCTATTGATGGTAGTCCAGTTGGAATTTTGTTATGGATTGTTGTAAGTGTAGCGCTAAAATTAGTTAGTATTCCATTATTTAATGCAGGATATGCCTCAGGAACAAAATTAATTGCTACTATAGAAAAAAGTTTGAAATTATTAACTGAGTCAACTTCGATTTTAGGATTAATGGTCGTGGGGGCATTAATACCTTCAGTCGTTAAAGCTAATATTACTTTAAACTTTAAACAGGGTAATTTTTCAATGAAAGGTCAAGATATTTTGGATCAAATAATGCCTGGATTATTGCCTGCATTATTAGTTGGTTTAGTTTTCTGGGCATTAAAGAAGAACGTTAAACCTATTTACTTAATTCTTGGTGTTATGGTATTGTCAATTGTTTTAGCGGCTCTAGGTATTTTAAAATAAAATAATTTATGGGAGGCATTTTCGATGGAAATGAAAGGTATTAACAATATTAGAATTGATGATCGCTTGATCCATGGTCAAGTAGCTACAATGTGGAGTAATAAATTGGGAGTAACACGTTTAATGGTAGTGAACGACAACGTTGCTAAAAATGATTTACAAAAGCAGGTTTTAAGAATGGCAGTTCCTGCTGGAATTTCTTCGTCTATCATAACTGAAGAAACAGCTATTAGTAATATTAAAAATGGCAAATATGAAGGACAAAATGTTCTGATGATTGTCAAATCACCCGTAGATTTATTACCATTTATTGAAAATGATTTAGAGATAAAAAGAATCAATGTTGGTAATATGTCAAATCGTAATAATACTACTGTTTTAAGACCAAATATTAGTGTCACTGATGAAGAGCGATCTGCTTTTGAGAAACTATTAAGTCTAGATATTGAAATAACAACAATTATGACACCAGATGATAAAAAGACTTTTTTAAAAGATATATTGTAAAGGAGATCATTATGACCAACGAAGTAATTTTAATGAGCCATGGCCTTATGGCGAAAGAAATTTTGAATTCGGCTCAAATGATCTTAGGTGATCAAATAAATTATCCTGTTGTTTCTATGACGCCTGATGATGGTATTGAAGGGACCTTTAATAAATTAGATAAAATTATTGGTACTTTAAATGATGCAAAAAGAATTGTGATTTTAGCAGATCTGATGGGTGGGACTCCAGCAAATACTGCCATGATGCTAGCAAGTGAAGACTCAAGAATTCAGATAATAACTGGAGTTAATTTGGGAATGGTTTTAGAATCATTCTTTGCTATAAAAGAGGAAAATCTTGTAGAACATTTATTGAAAATAGGTACCGAAAGTATTAAAATACCGAAGTTACAAATTGCTGAAGAAGAGGAAGAGTAAAATTAAAACTACCTCTGACTAATTAATTTTCAATAGTATATAAATTATAAAAATATTAATCGAATTGAAATAACAATTTTAAAGATGATAAGGAGACTTTTAACATGGTTTACTTCCCAAAAATCGAAAAAATTAAATATGAAGGAACGAACACAAAAAATATGTACGCGTTTCGACACTATAACCCAGAAGAAATAATTATGGGAAAGACTATGAAAGAACATTTACGATTTGCTGTAGCATACTGGCACACTATGACACAAGACGGTTCAGATACTTTTGGAAAAGCAGTTAATAAGCGAAGTTGGTTGGGAGAATCTCCTATGGAGACTGCAAAAAAAAGAGTTATAGCTTTTTTTGAAATTTTAGAAAAGCTAGATGTTGAATATTTTTGTTTTCATGACATTGATATTGCTCCAGAAGGTAACTCTTTAAAAGAATTCTTTTCTAATATTGATGAAATTACAGATTTAATAAAAGAAAAGATGGATGAAACTGGTATTAAACTATTGTGGAATACTGCAAATATGTTTTCAAATCCTCGTTATGTCAACGGCGCAGCATCTACAAATAATGCAAACGTATACGCTATCGCAGCTGCTCAGGTAAAAAAAGGTTTAGATGTTTCAAAAAAATTAGGTGGAGAAAATTATGTTTTTTGGGGTGGACGTGAAGGATATGAAACATTACTAAATACTGATATGAAGTTTGAACAAGATAATATTGCGCGTCTATTCAAAATGGCTATATTTTACGGTGAAAAAATTGGACACAAGCCACAATTTTTGATTGAACCAAAACCCAAAGAGCCTTCAAAACATCAATACGATTTCGATGCTGCAACTACTATGGCATTTATTTTAAAATACGGGTTAGAAAAGGATTTTAAGCTAAATCTAGAGGCTAACCATGCAACTTTAGCTGGACATACATTTGAACATGAACTTAATGTAGCTCGAAACTATGGGGCCTTGGGTTCAATTGATGCTAATCAAGGTGATGTTCTGCTTGGCTGGGATACAGATGAATTTCCTACTAATGTTTATGATGTTACATTAGCTATGTATGAAATACTAGAAAATGGGGGTATTGAACCTGGGGGAATAAACTTTGATTCTAAAGTTAGACGTTCATCTTTTGAAATGGAAGATTTATTACTTGCTCACATTGCTGGAATGGATACATTTGCGAGAGGATTAAAGAGTGCGATGAAATTAAAAGAGGATCGTTTCTTTGAGGATCTAAAAGAACAGCGTTATTCATCGTTTAAAAAAGGTATTGGAGCAAAAATTATTTCTGGAAAAGAAAATTTAGAAAGTTTAACTAATTATGCCCTAAAAAATGATGAACCAATAATAGAATCAAGTCATATAGAATATGTAAAAAATATTTTAAATGATTATCTGTATTAAGAAAAATGAGCTGAAATATCTTTTGTAGGTATTTCAGCTTTTTTGAAAGGATTTAATAATTATGAGTTATGTTTTAGGTATAGATTTAGGTACAAGTTCATTAAAAGGATTATTGGTATCTGAAATAGGGGATGTCATTGCTACGTCTTCATCAGATTATCCATTGTTTTCTTCAAGACCAGGATATAGTGAACAAAATCCACACGATTGGATTAAAGCAATTGAAAATGTAATTAATGATTTATTGAGTGAATTTCCCGAAATGAAAAAAGAATTGAAAGGGATTAGTATATCTGGACAAATGCATAGTTTAGTATTATTAGACAAGGATAATGAAATAATTCGTCCTGCTATTTTATGGAATGATGTACGTACAACGAAACAATGTGAGGATATTATGAATTGTATGGGGAGAGAAGTACAGGAAATTACTAAAAATATTGCTTTAGAAGGCTTTACTTTGCCAAAAATTTTATGGGTTTAAGAAAATGAAGAAAAGAATTGGACTAAAACGAGGCATATAATGTTACCTAAGGATTATTTGGTACATTGGCTAACTGGTTGTTATTCTACGGATTATTCAGATGCAGCTGGTACGTTAATGCTAGATGTTAAAAAGCGCGTTTGGTCCAAGACAATTCTTGATAAGTTTAATATTCCTAAGGAGTATTTGCCAACATTATTTGAGTCTTCAGCTAAAGTTGGTAATATGAGAAGTTCGTTGATTAATAGATTTGGACTAGAAACAAAAGTGGAAATTTTTGCAGGTGGAGCTGATAATGCTTGTGCGGCTATTGGAGCTGGGATAGTTAATTCTGAAGTAGCAATGCTGTCAATTGGTACTAGTGGCGTCTTTTTGTCAATGGAAGACGATGCTGAGAACGAATATCAAGGTAATCTCCACTTATTTAATTCAGCTCTGCCTAATTCTTATTACTCCATGGGAGTAACGTTGGCAGCAGGTAATTCTTTAAAATGGTTTAGAGATACATTTGCTAAAGATGTAGAATTTTCTGATTTGTTAGCGAATATTGATGAAGTAATAGTAGGAAGTGAGGGCTTGATTTTTACTCCCTATATAAGAGGAGAAAGAACTCCGTATCAAGATAGTCAAATTCGGGGGAGTTTTATTGGTATCGATAGTCGACATAGTCTAAAACATTTTACACGATCAGTTATTGAAGGAATAACTTTTTCATTAAAAGAATCTAAAGTAATCATGGAACAAAGAAAAAATTTGAAAATAAAAAAAATTATTTCTGTAGGTGGAGGAACGAAAAATCAACAATGGCTTCAGATACAGGCTGATATTTTTGGCCTTCCTATCACTACATTGGAAACGGAACAGGGTCCTAGCTTGGGAGCTGCAATATTAGCAGTTATTGGTTGTGGTATGTGTGCAAACATTGATAGTTGTATTAAAATGTTTGTGAAATATAAAAAAGTATATCAACCAATTGAAAAAAATGTGTTGTTATATAATAAATTCTTTCAAGTATATAGTAAAGTTTATTCTACTACTAAAGAGATTTGTTATCAATTACAAGAGTAAACGTTAGTCAATTTAATATAATAGTGTTAGTCAAAAAGCATAAAGTAATATTTTAAATTTTTGTCTCCATGATAAATAGAATTGCATTATTTAAGGCAAATAGATAGTACAAAAGATTATGCTTTCTAGAAAATTAAAATAGTTAAGTAAGAAAAGGCGTTTTGTTTGAATATATTTCTTATAACTATTGTACAACGAATAGAATATAAAAATTATGATAGATAGTATGAATGTGTATTTGATGGATAATATATAGATAAAAAAGAGCGTAGCAGGCAATGAAATAGAAAGAAAGTACTATATTTAACTTACCGTAACTATTCTGTAACATTTAGAAAATAAGAATAGTTACGGTAAGTTAAAAAACGTTTTATAATTTTTGTTTTCGAGATAAAAGCTAATGAAAAAGAAGATAATTAAAGTTTTAGTTATTTGTGTTGAAATTAGTATTGGTTTCACAGCATTAGGGACAATTTTGAAAAAGGTTACTCAATTAATAATACGTTAGCAAATCCGTAAAATTCATTAGATGGAAACTTAAATAATCTTTTATTAAAATGAGGATAGAACTTTTATCAGTAAAAGCATTGTATAATAAAAAAAGAGTTTAACTAACAATTAGTGGTTTTGCTCTAAGAAATAAATATTAGAATTACTAATGCCGATATAAATTCTTTAAGGATGGTTAGTTTTTTTCATAGCCTTAGAATAGTTGCAAAATTTCATATAGGACAATGAAAAATAATTGAATATAAGAAAACTAATGGCTAGGAAACTCCAAAATTCTTGAACGACAATGGGGGGTATTTTTTTAAATTATCTATATCCTTTTAATGATAATATATCGCAAAAAGAAAGTGATTATTACTGTTAATCATGTTGTATTAAAAAAGCTTGCCTAATTTAGAAATAAATTTATTTCTAAATAATGTTACAGAAAATACTACTCCACCTAAACATCCGATTAAGCTTATATGATTTGTCAAATTAAGTTAGAATAAAATGC
>NZ_KV805533.1:0-1338 GCF_001811595.1 Enterococcus sp. HMSC078F03
GAGAGTGTAAAATATTTTGTGTAAATGAAAAAATCCATACAAAAAAGGAAGTCGCTTCTGTAGAATAAAGTTAACGACAACCAATTCACAGAAAAGAGGACTTCCCTATGAATGATTTTACTACAGAAATTGTGCAAACTCTAGTCACTAAAGGCGATTTAAATGAATTATTCCGTTCGCACTTAGAAAAAGCGATAAACACACTCCTACGGACTGAATTAACGGCTTTTTTAGATTACGAAAAATATGATCGCACTGGTTTTAATTCAGGTAATTCGAGAAACGGTTCTTACTTTCGATCAATCAAAACCGAATATGGTGAATTAACATTGGAAATACCTAGAGATCGTAATGGTGAGTTTAAACAACAAACTTTACCAGCCTACAAAAGAACAAACGATACATTGGAAACCACTATTATCCATTTATTCGAAAAAGGTGTTACGATGTCTGAAATTGCTGATTTGATCGAAAAAATGTACGGTCATCACTATACTCCACAAACCATGTCCAACATGACTAAAGTTCTGACTGAAGAAGTAAATGCCTTTAAATCCAGAGCCTTAAATGATAAGTATGTCGCTATTTTTATGGACGCTACTTACATTCCACTAAAACGTCAAACCGTATCCAAAGAAGCGATTTATATTGCCATTGGTATACGAGAAGACGGCACTAAAGAAGTACTGAGTTATGCGATTGCTCCAACTGAATCAACATACGTTTGGAATGAGCTGCTACAGGATATTAACTCCAGAGGAGTTCAAGAAGTCTTGCTTTTTATTACGGACGGCTTAAAAGGCATGAAAGATACTATCCATCAAATTTATCCTAAAGCAAAATATCAGCATTGTTGTATCCATGTATCTCGTAATATCGCTCATAAAGTACGTGTCAAAGACCGAAAAGAAATCTGTGATGACTTTAAGGCTGTTTATCAAGCTAACTCAAAAGAAGAAGCGAATACCTTCTTATCCGGCATGATTGAGAAATGGAAGAAAAACTATCCTAAAGTGACGCAGTCACTCATAGAAAACCAAGACTTATTAACTTTTTATGATTTTCCACCTAGCATTCGTAGAACCATTTACTCAACCAATCTAATCGAGTCTTTCAATAAGCAAATTAAAAGATACAGCCGTAGAAAAGAGCAGTTTCAAAATGAAGAATCACTAGAACGCTTTCTAGTCAGCATTTTTGATACATACAATCAAAAATTTCTAAACAGAAGCCATAAAGGTTTTCAACAGGTAACCGATACATTAGTTTCAATGTTTACTGAGTAACTAATTATTTTGCAGGAGGACAATTTATTTACACAAAATTATTGACGCTCCC
>NZ_KV805534.1:0-35592 GCF_001811595.1 Enterococcus sp. HMSC078F03
ACAATTTATTTACACAAAATTATTGACGCTCCCATATTTAAATATGCTTCGATTAAAATTGTTATTATATTTAAGTGCTTAAACTTATTTAATGTATCAGCAAGCTCATTTATCCATTCTGAACTAAAGGAGGTAAATTCAAGATACTCTATATACGATGCTAAAATGTCATCAAATGTATAATCGTTATTAAAAAAATACTTATTTATTATTTTGTTTGTGACATATATCCCTTTGTCTAAAGAATAGTATAAAAATAGGTTTTCAATGCCTAATGCTTCTTCCTCTGTTAAATTTTGTAACACAACTCTTCTATCTAATCCTCTCTGATTTTTGTAATGTTCATGTATATCATTTCTTTTTTCTACAAATATTCTATTTCCAGAACCTTTACCAACATAATAGTAATTTTTTCCGTCGCTTGTATAATCCAAATAAACATAAAACTGCCTTCTTCGTCTAAAATCTAATTGAATATTTTGTCCCAAAATCTCATCGTATTCTTCAGGAATCTCCATTTGCATAGTTACTCCTCCTTAACTTAAAATAGTCTATAAAAATTTTGCAATCAATGCTTATTTTCAGAATCAAATATATAAATATACTGCTTATACGGGTGGTCTAAGGTACTATCCCTAAATACTTGATGGGTTAATTATAACTTGCTTTTTCAATCGTTACCCATTATTTAATGAAAAAAGTAAGTAATGATTTTCGGTAGTATAAACAATCCTATAATTAAGGTAGAAAAAAAGAAAAATTAGGTATTGCAATAATATTCAATCCTTCATTTATGCTAAAAAATACAATCTCAACTACTTTTTGTATCAGCTAGCAAAACTTATACAAAAGATTTTATCTTTAATTAATATCTATGGCTTACACGCAATTCTAGGTTGCACACCAACTTCATAACAATCACTTATAAATGCAGACACCAGCCAAATGATTTGTATCGTATATTTATTTGGACCTTTTTTTAATTCGTTTTCCAAATCTTTCTTTGAAAGAAAATCAATTACAAGCCATACTCTTTTTGTAGAACTAGGAGCCAAAGAGGTTTTTCTTATTACATCTATAGCCTGAGAAACATCCCCGCCTTCTACGTTGGTCTTCATTCTTGTTATATTTGTATTAGAATATGTATTAGACCATACTTTTCTTTTATTATCTAAATCCATTTTTTCAACATTTACTATGCTTGCTAAATTTTTAAGTGCCTGGCTTACTACTACATGAAATGCAGAAGCAGATAAGTTCTTTTTATAATCACTTTTCGCATGGTAGAAATCCAAAGATTCATTTTCGTTGACAGAAATATAATCAGCAATTTCATTTCCTAAGTCATCACAGATTAGATAGTCACTCTTACAAAATGTATTTTCTATAAATGAGAATAATGTGTTATCTTCAAAGGTACTCATTTCTTTTTCGATTTTCCCTTTTTCACTCGTTGTTTTAGATAGTTCATCGTAAGGACGAAAAATAGATAAAAAAAACTGAGTAGGTTGTTCCATTTGATGATCAAAAAATAATTCCTTATTTGCATAAGCATATTTTATATCGGAAAAATTAACTAGTATCTGCCCAAATTCATTAATAAACTCACAAAAGTCAAGCATCTCTTCTTCAAAATAAACATGGATATTTTTTAATTTTTTTGAAACAATCTTTAGACTTTTCAAATTTTTCTTTAAATAAACATCATTTAATAATTTTGTTTCAACCTTAAAATTTTTAGTGTCTTTCTTATCTTCAATTAATTCAAATATTTGAGAATCATCTTTATTTAATATACTTAGAATTATATCAGGATTAATCAATCTTTCTTTACCATTTCTTGAAGTATACGTTATCTTCCTACATGTTAGTATTTCCTCAATCATACTAGAGTAGTCTATTGTTAGAGTAACTGGAATCAATTCCTTTAATTTCTCCTTACTACTTGGAAAAGCAAATCTTTGGAAAAAATTTTGATTAGGAACATAATTAACCAACTTATCTATCAAATTTATTCCCCAAAGGCAGTATTCTGTAAAAGAAACCTTGCCTTTTCTCTCAGAGATTTTAGAAGTATTCAGACTAATTGAAAAATCAGTACCTTCTTCTGTATTTATTGTAAAAGTATTTACTAATTGTTTCCCTGCATTTAATGGCGCATAGGAATCGGCTAAATTTTTCGCTTCAATTGTACGTTTTCGAATTGATGCATTATAGGATGATATATTGGTATTTCTTAAAGAAAAACGTTTATATGCCGTTTTTTCTGTTAACAAGAATCCTGAAAGAGTTGCATATTCAAGAGGTTCCCCTACAGATTCTAATGCTTTTCGTATTCCTAATGCATGTTTGGCGTTAACTATTAAATAATTATTATATTCTAGCATTAGTAAATACCCGTAGCTTTTCTCTATTAATTGACTCTTACTAAGAAAAGATGGCTCACTACATAATTCAAAAATAAAGAAAGAATACCTAATACGTTTTCCATTTAGTTCTTTCTTTTTACATTTTACAGCCTGAATAAATTTCTTGACTTTCTTTCGAGATACATCACCAGCTATTTGTGTGACTTGTTTTACTGTTAGACTTTTGTTTATTTTATAAAGATATGAGTTACTCATTAAATTTAATAATTCTTCCATCGCTTCTGTTCCCTTTCAAAGTTAGTAATTAGTAATAGAATTATAATCATCAATAATTGTAGCGATTTTATTTATTACTGTACTTCCCAAAGAGCTATATAACCTTTTATCACCTATGATATAAAACTCTTTCTTTGCCCTAGTAACAGCCACATTTATTATATTTGGTTCGCAAACTGCCCATCTTGCTGTACCCATATTATTTGTATCTGCTCCAAGCACTAGATAGACAACATCTGCCTCTTTTCCTTGAAAAGTATGGACTGTTCCAATTTTTATATTCTTTTCATGTTCAGAAAAATTAAAACTCTTTAATTCATTCCTCAAGTTTATAGCAACATTTTTAAATGGAGTAATTACATAAATTTCTTCCATCGGCACAACGCTACTCCGATTCTCAATTAATTTTTTTAAGAATATTGCTTGTTCTTTCACAAATTTATTATCTGCAATACCTGAAATATCGAACCATTTTGCTTTTCCTTTTGATGCTTTCCCTCGAATGCCTTGAACCATTAATTTATCGTATGATATTTCATTCGAAATAGTGAACATGGGATCACTGGAACGCCGATGAACCCACAGAGGTATCCCAATCCATTCATTTTCATTCTTTTTAAATCCATACTGGCTAGCAGCATCCATAATTGTTTGTGTTGATGCATCTAATGAAATAAATTTCTCATCTACTCCATAATAGCGTGCAATTATGCTTAAAACTTCAGGATCTAAAGACAACACTGGCTTAATTTGTGCAGGATCGCCTACAACTAATATTTTTTTACTTCTAAATATTGCTCCAACACTTGCCTGTGGTAACGCTTGTCCTGCTTCATCAATAAACAAATTACTAATAGAATTTTCAGGTAAATTTTTAAACATTCGTCCAAAGCTAGCAAAAGTTGTACTAATCACTGGTATAACAAAATTCACCCAGTACCATGCATTTTTTACTAAGTCTTTTCCATTTTCTTTATAGATATACTTATCTTGAAAACTCCAGATTTTTTTCGCAATCTTTAAATGTTCCTTATTTTCATATAGAAATTGTTTTCTCACCTCTAATGCTTTGATGAATAATTCAGATTGTTTGATACGAAATTCTTTTGTGAACCAAGGATTGGATAACTGAAAATCATCATATGAAACTGAAAAATCAAGCACAGGTATATCATACTGTTTATTTAAACTTTCTAATGATAGTATTTGTTCTTTTAAATCAGTTATCTTTTGTTGTTGTAATTGTTCCCAATTTACGAATGTTTTAATTATCTTTTGGATTTTTGTTTGTATATTTTCAGAATCTAATATACATTCTTGATGTTTTTTAGATAGATTTTTCTTAGTTTTAATTAAATTTCTTTGCTGTTCTTCTAAACAATTTAACTCATCAGAAGTTTTACGCAGTTTGTCTTGATAACTTATCACTTTCTTTTTGTTTAAAACCTTTTGTAACCATAGTAAATTAGGTTTTTGTGTTTGAAGAATTTCAAAATCCCTTTGTGCTTTATTCAAAAAAGAACGCTTTATTTCCAGTTTCTCCTCATATTTTTTTATCTGACTCATAGTTTCGTTCTTTATGTTCTGAAGCGATTCTAGTTGCTTTTTTTTATTTTCGTAAAATTGTTTGATTTTTACTTGAGTTTTTCGTTTTTCTTCCAAAAAGCAAGTACTTGTTTTTGTATAAGCTTGCTTTAGCTCTAATAGCTTTTTCATATCCTCATAATATTTCTGAACCTTATTTTGTTCATTGACTAATTGTTCATAAAGTAACGAGAATTCTTTGTATATTTCGGAATTAGGTGAATATTCATCTGTTAGATTTTCTTCAATCATAGTTATTTTTTCTATTAGCTTCCCGAGGTTTTGAGTGTTTCCTCCTTCAGCAGAAAACATTCCCCAATTTTTGTCATCGAAAACTCTCCTACTAACAGTCCTCTTTTCGTTCTTCCATGTTATTGAAACCTCTGTATTAGCTATTTCTTTAAAGTAATCTGCTTGAAGAATAGACTCTTTAAATTCTTCAGCTATTTTTTCTAATTGTGGTAGTTCATTGACAATATTTTGTACAGCGCCATTATTAGAACTAGCAACTACTATATTCTTATCTGTGATTTTCTGAGGTAGTTTTCCAAACTTATGACCTGATTCGTACATTAGTTCACCAAAAATAGTTTTGCTATTCATTTCACAGATTTCATGTGCTTGTTGAACAACTAAATCAGAAAAAATATCTTTAAGTAGCGTTGTTTTACCAGTCCCTGGTGGACCATTTACACTACGAATACTATTGGTATCATTCAATGTCAAATTAATCGCAATTTCTTGCATAAGAGCTAGCGAATGATTTGAATCTCCCAAAAATCTCCCTAGTGGATAATTTTTCGGTTGTAAAATATTTTGAATCTCCTTTGGATTAAATTCACTTGTGTCTTTATTACTGTTCAAGTTTATTCTGTTACCAGTAAAGCCATTAAAATATCGATTCAAGTTAGGCGTGTTTTTCTTTTTAGCTTTTTCTAATTCATCAATAAAAAATGAGTGAAGATGTGCGTCATAGTTATTAAAATCCTTAATAAATGCATACTGACAATTATTTAATTCCACTTTGAATTGATTTAATAAGTAGTTTATTGTCTCATTAAAACCTTCCTCTTGAAATTTCTCTCTTAGTACGATACTCAAATTTTCTTCTTCTTTAGAAATATTTTCAGGAAATACTTTATTATTACGTATGTACCCACTAACAGTATAAAACAATTTTTTTGGTAAAAATTTTAATTGACTATCGAAATATAAAGCAAACATAAATTTATGGGAGCGTTTTAGTTCTTTTTCATTATCAAAAATATTATATTCCTTTCTTAAAAATTCCTTAATCTCTTCAAAATCAAAGACGTCAAAATATAAAACAATACCTGAATCTTTAAACTTCTTATCAGAAATGCTTTGCTCTGCCTTTTGCTTAATTAAATAGCTAAAAAAAACATCAGCTATGTTTCCGCTTTCTTTTTGTTGTTCATCAAAAAACTTATATTCATCAGTCTCTTTAGTGATGGAACCTTCGGATAACTGTTCAATAGTGATCCATGCATCTAATATATCATTTTTATTATTCATTTTTTCCCCCTTTAACTCTGTCCCCTATTACATTTTATCATTAAAGTACTTTCAAAATATAATGCAAATCTGCATATTTTGTAGAATACCTTCTGAAAAAATGTCATTATTTTTTATAAAAACAAGAGTTATTATTTATTCTTAAAAACTCATATCTTATCTATATAGTGTTCACTGTACCTCTAAAGTAATCTTACAGTCCGTCTCGCTTCTTTTTAATAATTTGCTCCAATTCCTTTCAACTACGCTAAAATTTTTTATAGGAAAAGATATATAATAGTCACCTCACTATTATGCTTTTTTAAAAACTTAAATCAGACTTCTTATTAGCTTCAAGAAAAGCTGAAACTTTTTAATCAAGCTAGTTCCCACACAGATAACGACTTTCTTTTCCTAACTTCTTTATTACATAATGAGCATAAAAAAGTGAGTTCCCTTTTATAGGAAACACACTTTCTGCATATTTTTAAACCCATTAACATGAGCTTCTAGCAATATACTAACTTTTTTACTGAAAAGCCTTCTTCAGTCACAGTTTTACAGTGACTATTTTAAATATTTTGTCAAATAAACATCTTAGCATAATCCAAATCTTTCCTTTATCTTTTGTCTAGTTTATTATACCAAGTTTACTTTTCCCTTCTAAAAAGCTCGTCACTTCTTCTGCCGAAACGGCAAAGCGTAATGAGAAGGAATGGTTTTTCTTTTGATAAAAGGTAACAAAGCTCTCCTTTTCAGTGATTTTTTCTACTTGAATCTGTTGGTAGTCTTGAATTTTACCAGAAAAAACACCTAACTTGATAACTTGTTCTGCGGTTAACCCTTCTCTTAACAAACCGTAAGATGCCACAAGTAGTGCCAAAATACTAAGTTTTATCTAATGAATCGTGACTTTTTAACAACGCCACTCAACCAAATATGTAAAATTAAACCTATCATCTAACTATTTGAAAAAATTCTTCTCACTCATAACGAGCATGCGGATAACCAGCCTTTATCGACTTGCCAACAGGTAACATCAACATCGCTTCATAGTTTTCTGGAACATGTAAGTATTCTTTCACTTTCTCAAAATCTACTCCTCGCATGGGTACTGACTCATAACCAAATGTACGAACAACGTGCATTAGATTCATTGAAAATAATCCTAGGTCGAATTTTAGCCCCTCAATCCCTGCATCTTCAGGATGTAAATCTAAATAAGCTTGAACTCGATTAGCTTTACTTTCCATGTCTTTTACATCTAAAATTCCCTTATTTAAATTAAACTGCATTATTTTTTCAATATTATACAAACTCAAATCTCCAAAGAGAATGAAAACGACAGACGCATCTCCGACTTGTTTTTGTCCTCCAGCAAATTCCATTAACTTTTTCTGCTTTTCTTTATTAGCAACAGCAACCGCTTTCCATGGTTGAAAATTATTACTTGATGGTGCATTTGCAGCATTTCTTACCATTTCTTCAATAACAGATTTCTTAATAATGTTCTTCGGATCAAAGTCTCTAACAGAGGATCGTGCATTCAAAAATTCTAAGTGATTCATTAGGAAACATCTCTTTTCTATTAATATATCTCTATTATAATAGTAAATATCAAAAAGAAAAGTACGCACTTTTTTGTTACTGTAAAATTGGAGGAAATCGAATGAATAATAATGAATGTGGTGTATCTAAAGTCATGGATATTTTGGGAGGAAAATGGAAGTTAAAAATATTGTGGGTGCTTTCCCAACATCCTTCTATTCGATTTAATCAATTAAAACGAGAAGTCGATGGTATAACTAACGTGATGCTAACACGGTGCCTAGAAACGTTAGCGGATGTTCATTTGGTCAAAAGAACCGACTCACCTAAAGTTGACTATTCCTTGACAGACAAAGGAATAGAACTTGTCCCATCTCTACTTTTTCTAAACGACTGGGGCAAATCAAACCTGTAATTTTTTACGAATTTGATTTTTTGTTTAAAGGATCAGAAAGCACGATGACGTAATACTTTCTGATCCTTTATTCGCTTCTCAATCTAAAACTTTATATTTTAAAACCGCTTCCATTAATTTAGTCTCTAAACGTCTTTTCATGTATTCATCTACTTGAATCCTTGTATCTTTCCCCTGTTCGTAAACATTTTGTAAAGATAAGTGATTTATGTAATCTTTATAATGATTCAAAACTTCCGTCATTGAAATGACATCTCCTTGTTGTACGGATAATATCACGGAAACTGATAATTTAGGCCGTTGATTATTTTTCATCTTGAATTTCCTCCAAATTGCGTTTCAACTGTTTGACAGCTTTCTGGCGTTGATACCAGATACTCCCCGCGCTTAAACCAATCGGTTCACCTATTTCTCGATCATTGTAACCAGCATAATAAAATAGAAGAATGATACGTTTTAGTTCCTCAGGCAATTTATTGATAGCCTCTGCTAATTCAGGATTGGCTACTAAAAGTTTCATACCACAAGTCAAAAAAACTTTACTATTGCCTATATTTAAATCTACATAAGACAACTCTTCAAATTCTCGTTCCGTTAACTCAGTTAAGGGAAATTGTCGCTCTCGAAATCTTTTATATTGCTTTTGAATGTTTCGAGCTTCATTTCTAATAACCGTGCGACAATAACTATCAAAAGTATATTGAACATGTGTTTCAAACGAGTCTTTCATTTTTATTCCCCCTGATATAAAATTAGGTCCCTCTTTTCATATCTACAACAACCTTGAGATGACCATTTTCAAGAAAAAAATTTTTAAATAAAAAAAGACGCATAAGCATTATTGCCTATACGCCTCACAAACTATTACTCGATTTAATTAAAATCAGTTGCCAACGTACCAGTTGGCAACTCTTTTTTATAAGTACTATTTGATCACATAGAACCAGTAATTTCTATATGAGTCAAATTATTAACGTTAAGAATAATACTGGTGTCATCAACATTCCCACCATTAGATTGATAACCAAAACTTAATTCTCTTATATTATGATTAGCCTCATATTTAGCAAACTCATCGATTGTCTTTAATGACTCGATTTCTTTAGTGGTTGAAGGTAATTCATAATCCACGTTAGAACTTCCATAGCTAAAAGAAGAATTACTTTCACTTTCTTCTGTATATTCATGCTTACTTGGAAGCTGTATGCCACTGAATGTATAGTTTGTACTCTCTTTTTTTTCAACCTTTCTTGGTTTGTTTTCATATACTTCAATGTATACATCTTGGGTTGACATGCCTTTAGTGTCGACAATTAATTGGTTAATCGTAGTAGCTGGCATAAAAGAATCCGTGTCGATTCCTTCCCCAGAATACCAAACACCTTGATAATTTTTCAGAAAATCATTGTTTAATCTTTTTTCAAGACCTAGAATGGCTTCATTTAACTTTTCTTCGTCTTCTTTTTCTTTTTTCTCACTTTTTATTCTTTCTTTTTTGGCTTTATTTTTAGCTTCTTTATCTTCTTTAGAGCCCTCTTTACATAACACTTCGCTGTCTAAAGTTAGTTGGTTGTGATCTACTAGGTAAGGAATTGTCTCTGTAAATAATTCTGTTCCTTTTTCCTTAATCGTTTTGTCTTTTTCATCTACAGTAATTTGCTTTAAAGAACTAGTAACAATTTCTCCATTTGAATACTCAGAAATAGTCATCTTATGATTATTAGTATCTATTTCATAAACCGTTTTGTCCTTCTCTGAGTAGTCTGAGTATTGGGTCCAAGTACCGTCTATTTTATTTTTTCCGCAGGCACCTAACGAAAAAACTAGAATCAATAAACCGCCTATTAATAGATTCTGCTTCATTTCACACTCTCCTAATTGTTGTCTAAAATTCCTCAATGGCTTGTTTTAAATAATAAAAAGTTTGAGTTTCTGTTCCAACTCGCATATAGGTTCGTTTGATATTAGGATTCCATTTAATAAGACTAGTTAACCGAAGTCTATTTATATTAGATTGTTGAAGTGAAAGCTTTACCATTAATGTTGCTAATGAGATACTCCCCTTCTCTCCCTCAATATATTTTCAATATCACTTTGGCTAATATCCATTCATAGTCCTTCTTTCTATAAAAATACATTTCACATAAAATTTCTAAAATTATAAACATCACTGTCTCCTATTGACTTATCTTTTTCTATTTCTAAAATGCAACGGAAGAATAACTATTTAAATATGCATTTTTAAGTTTATAAAAATTAACAACATGTCCTGAATTGTACACCAGCTTTTTTATAAGCAACTGGTGTGCCTGTTCCTTCTGACTTTTCTAGTGTGAGTACACCCGATTTTGACTGTTCATTCGTTCTCAAAGTTAATTGGTTACCATTCACATGATAGTCAATGTTCGCAGTATTTTCGATCACTTTATCAAATTCTGACAAGTTTAATTGATTCGTATCTGTTAAAACTGTCGACTTTCCTAAGTTCAGTTTGGTTGTCGTTCCATCAAAGCTTGGTTTCTTTTGATAGTCTTGGACAACTTTATTGATTTTTGCTTCAATGCTTGGAATATCTACTGTACTGCCGTCTGGACGAGTCATGGTATGGATAGTATAACCATTAGCTACTTGCCAAATGATTTTTTGCGCAACGGCTTGGGTATCAGGATCTTGACCAACCTTTTTCCATAAAATGGAAACTAATTTTGCGCGGTCTGGCATATCAGGTAAAGGATTTTTTTCATAACCTGGATTGATTGGGTCGATAATATCTACCTCTGGTTCAATACAAAAGACAGGTTGTTTCTTTCCATTATAATTAGCATAAATAGGCGCTGTATGAGTATTGAAACTTTGTCCATTATTATATGAATCGGACGTACTGTAAATATTATTGGCATCGTACTCAATCGTTACCTCTTGGGGATACTCCATTTCTTCTGCATGGGCAATAAGTGGTGTCACACTTGTGTTTACGGTTTGAAATAGCAATACTAAAGTCGCTAGTAATTTACTATTTTTTATTCTTGGTCTTCTCACTTTTATACTCCTCTCTGATTTTGGATATAAAAAAAGACGCTCAAAATTTGAACGTCTTTTTTCGTTATTTATTTGAAAATTTTTTAATATTCCAACGAAATATTTGTAATTTATAAGAAATATCATATTTATCCTTATGCAACAAACTTAGGAACATTGTTATTTAACTACATATTTTGATTTTTTTAGTCTTTCTAAAAACATACAATATATGGTGCTATAATTATATTTTTTTACAAAATGTTGTTGTTTTGTAACATTAGACTTCATATTTAATATTTTATTAAACTACAGAAACGAAATATATATATAATTAATGCCATACATCAGTCGACCAGCTATAAGCTGCTCTACCAACATGGCTTTTGTATAATTCCATTAGAAAGGAGAACCCAATATGACTAAATATCCTTATGTCCAAGCTACTGGTCCAGTTTCTGCACACGTTAGACTAGTTAGCGCCTCAAATGTATTTTTAGTTGATAGACACAACTTTACAAAATACAAATCTGGTCAACGATTCCGATACTTTGGTGGTTATTTTAACAGACGAGACGTCACAGTTTCTGCACCTAAAGCAGGAACTTGGTATCTAGTAGTTGAAGGTGCCACAAAGTATCAATACGAATTTATTTAGAATGGAGAATATCAATGAAAAAGAATCAACATGTAGTGCCAAATAATAACGGTGGCTGGAGTATTAAAGGTGCTGGTAACTCTAAATACACGGCACATTTCGAAACTCAAGCAAAAGCTATTGAACAAGCAACAAAAATTTCAAAAAATCAACGTTCAGAATTAGTTATTCATGGAAAAAATGGTCAAATTCGAGAAAAAAATAGCTATGGAAATGATCCTTTCCCACCTAAAGGATAAATAAAAATAGATGGCAAGGTCGAGACAGAACTCTAACAGGCTAAATTGTGATGAACTGTTAGAGTTCTGTCCCACCGTTTATCTTAGGACTTTAAGTCATCTCGGCTTATGTTCATGTAGGCCATTCTATTTTTATCTTCTTTTTAAATTTCGCTTCATCTTCTCTCTCTTTATTTCTCGATAATTATATCCTAGTTCTGACATTAGCTCTTCCCAATTTTTGTTTGTCCGTCTCATAATGGTATCTACAGATGGCAATTGGGGGGATTGATTTTTTTGTTTAAAGGTTGTCATAGACAAATCCTGTTCTAATTCTAAACGGATAATCTCTTTTTTTAGTTCTAAAAGTAATTCGAAATTTGTTGGAACAACGAGTGATTCTTCCAAATGCTTTTTAAATAGTGGCCGAACATCACCCATTCTTTTCTTTAACGTAGAAAGAGAAGGAACATTTTTTCCTACCACTTTTTGTTCATACTTTCTTTGTGAACATATTTGTTCTTCCTCAATAAATGAACATGCGATGTCAATAAGCTCTTCATCTGAAAGGTGATTCCATTGATAATGTTGATTTTCTTTCCTATCAATTTTTCTTAATAAGTTATTCCAAGAGCCATATCTTTGAATAATAAACCAGACACTGGGAACTTCTTTGGGAAACTCGCTTAATTTTTCTTGATATTGACTACATGTTTTTATGCTATTTTTTTCGATAAATTGACTAATTTTAAGAAGTAATTGAAGCTCGTTCATATTTTTCCAAATAACTCTTTTATCTACTTCTTTCATAATGTTCCTCCAAATAACTATTTGGAACAGTGTGACACAATCCCTTTTTCGTAAAAGGTAATTGTTTTGGTATTTTCTCAAAAGTCCGCTCTTTTTTGCAAGCCCTAGCTCAAAACTGCAAAATTCGGTCAGCATTTTGGTATTTTTCGGATGACTTTTGTCGTCAATTTTTCCCTACTATTTGCCACTCTTTTGACTACCTTAATCGTCAAATTGAGAAAATCTAGGACAATTTGAGGGAATTTCTGAATTATTGTCCAAAATCCCGATTTTGAGAAAAGAAAAAAGCCCTTGCTAGACAAGGACTTTTCACACTTATGCGACTTCCAAAAAAAGTCAGATTGATTATCTTCTGATTTCTTTGATACGAGCTGCTTTTCCGTGTAATGCGCGTAAGTAGTAAAGTTTTGCACGACGTACTTTACCGTAGCGAACCACTTCAATTTGAGCAACACGTGGTGTGTGTAATGGGAATGTACGTTCCACACCAACACCATTTGAAACTTTACGTACTGTGTAAGTTTCGCTGATTCCAGCACCACGGCGTTTAATTACAACACCTTCGAATAACTGGATACGTTCACGAGTACCTTCGACTACTTTCGCATGAACGCGAACAGTGTCACCAGGGCGGAACGCAGGAATATCCGTACGTAATTGTTCTTGTGTTAATTCTTGAATTAATGGATTCATTTTATCCTTCTCCTTATTCCCAAATATTCTTATGGTCACTTCTGCCACAGCGGAATATTGTAATAGTTAGAGCGCATTGCACTCACCAAATTAGTTTACCACAGACAAAATAAGCTGTAAAGAGAATTTTCTTGAAAGTTCCCTTATTTTTGCTCTTCTTGTTTAATTTCCTCTAATAACTTCAACATTTCAGGCGTCATTTCTACTGATTCCAACATGTCAGGTCGACGCAAAAAGGTCCGTCGTAATGATTCTTTTAGTTGCCATTCTGCAATTAATTTATGGTTACCATTCGTTAGCACGGCAGGGACTTCCATATCGTTGAAAATAGCAGGTCTGGTATATTGTGGATGCTCTAATAGGCCAGTGGAATGTGAATCCGTTTGTGCAGAAAGATTGTTACCTAAGACATCAGGTAATAAACGGACTGTCGCATCAATCATGACCATTGCGCCTAATTCGCCCCCTGTTAAAACGTAATCCCCCAATGAAACTTCATCTGTGACCATCGTGCGAATTCGCTCATCATAGCCTTCATAATGTCCACAAATAAAAACTAAATGTTCTTCTTGTGAAAATTCCTCGGCCATTTTTTGATTAAACGGTTTTCCTGCTGGATCTAATAAGATGACCCGTTTTGGTTGCTGGTTTGTCTCTTCTTCAATTGCTTTTAGGTTATCATAAATCGGTTGTACTTTTAAAAGCATCCCCGCGCCACCGCCATACGGATAATCATCGACCGTTTGGTGTTTGTTATCTGAAAAATCGCGAAAATTAGAGACATTCAATTCTAATAACTGCTTTTCCCGAGCTTTCCCAATAATTGATTCCCCCATTGGTCCTTCAAACATTCTAGGAAAAAGAGTTAATACATCAATTCTCATCGTCAATCAATCCTTCTGGAATGTCCACATCAATCCGTTGATTTTCGACATCGACTTTTGTAACAACGCCTTCAATATACGGTAAAAGTAAATCTTTTTTCTTTGGTCGTTGGACGACCCACACATCATTCGCACCAGGAGATAAAATTTCTTTAATTTTTCCCAGTTCACTACCAGTTTCATCATAAACAGTGGCACCAATGATTTGGTGATAATAAAATTCGTCCTCTGCCAACTCAGCGAGATTGTCTTTTGCAACTTTTAAAATACCGTCACGATATTTTTCAACATCATTGATATTTGGATGTCCTTCAAAGCTTAAAATGTCAAAATTCTTATGCTTGCGGTGGGACTTCACGACCAATTCAATTGGTGCTTTTTTCTCTTGAAATAGCAGTAACGTTGCCCCTTTTTGATAACGTTCTTCTGGAAAATCCGTTTTCGAAATGACCCGAACTTCTCCTTTGATTCCTTGTGTGTTCACAATTTTTCCTACATTTAAATAATCTGTCACGTGAAAGCCTCTCTTCCTTGTATTTCATCTTTCCTATTCTACCATTTCTTACGCGCAAATTCTATGAAAAAACAAAGGCCAACTTTTCCAGTCAGCCTTTGTTTTTATTAATTCGTTAAACCAGTTAATGTGCCATAAATTAAAAATAAATTCAATAACGTCAAGGCAATTGCAATAATCCAAGCTAAAAATTTCACCCACGCTGGATTCGCAAATTGGCCCATTAATTTTTTATCACTTGTATACATCGTTAAAGGAATAATCGACACTGGCAAAGCAATACTTAGGAAAACTTGCGTATAAAGTAACAAGTCTTCAACAGCCGTTTCGCTACCGCCATAAATAATGACACAGATAATGACTGGCACAATTGCTAACAAACGAGTTAACACTCGTCTTGCCCACAACGGCATTTTTAAATGGATAAAGCCTTCCATTACAATTTGTCCTGACAGCGTACCTGTAATCGTTGAATTTTGACCCGAAGCCAGTAAAGCAATTGCAAAAAGAATACTTAACACTGGGCTAGCAATATTACCAACAATATCTGGATTTTTCAGAGCATCAAATAAATCAACGAATTTATCTAATTCACTGTTGGTTCCATAAAATAATGCTCCCCCTAGGATTAGCAACAAACAATTTACGACGAAAGCAACAGTTAATTGAATATTTGAATCCCAAGTAGTGAAACGAATTGCTTTGGCTTTCTCAGCATCATCGTTACGATCAAATTTCCGAGCTTGCGCAATGGAAGAATGCAAATATAAGTTATGAGGCATGACTGTCGCTCCAACGATTCCCAAGGCTAAAAATAACATGGATTTATCTGTCGCTATTTTTGTGTCTGGAATAAAACCTCGTAATACTTCACCAACATTTGGATCTGCTAATGCCACTTCATAAGCAAAAACAAAAAAGATGACTGCAATTAAACAAGAAACAATTGCTTCGATTTTGCGAAAGCCTAACTTTGTCAGTAGCAAAAGTAATAAAACATCAAACGTTGTTATCAACACACCAATTAATAATGGAAAACCAAATAATAATTGCAAAGCAACGGCACCACCAATTACCTCAGCGATATCTGTAGCCATTATGGCTAACTCCGTCACCACCCACAAGGCAACGCCCGTTCGTTTACTTGTATGCTCTCTAGTCGCTTGGGCTAAATCCATTCCTGTCACGATTCCTAAGCGCGCAGCCATACTTTGTAGTAACATGGCAACTAAACTAGAAAGCAAAATCACACTAAGTAACGTGTACTTATATTCCGCTCCGCCAGCAATTGACGTAATCCAATTTCCTGGATCCATATAACCAACAGCCACTAAAGCGCCAGGTCCGCTATAGGCTAACAAAGTTCGCCAAAAGCTTGCGTTTTTAGGTACCTCGACGGTATTATTTATCTCTTCTAAACTAGGCCCATTTGCATAATTAAGCATTTTTTCCGTTTTCTTTTCTTTCATCCAACATCCCTCAATCTATCTTGTTCACACATTTCACTTTTAGGTATACCTAAAACTAGTTAACATAATTATAGTCTTCTTATTCTTCGTTGTAAACTGTTACATTCTAATTTTTTTAAGCACTTTCGCTATAAATCGTTTGGTTTTTACCAAAAAATCCCTTACACTTATTTTATCATAGATCGGAGGTTATGAGGATGAAGTTAGATATGGTCGGTATTATCGTCAACGATATGACACAAGCACTCTCTTTTTACCAAACGCTAGGTTTTAACGTGCTGGGAGAAGCTTCGCCCGATTACACAGAATTACAAAACAATGGCGTCAGGATTTCTTTAAATTCACTACAAATGATTACTGGCGTCTATGGGTTTGCGCCTAGTCAGCAAGGCGATAAAATCGAACTTGCTTTTCTTTGTGAAACGGCCGCAGAAGTTGATAGCACCGTGAAAAAAATGAGCCAAGCTGGTTACATTGTTTTTAAAGAACCTTGGAATGCACCTTGGGGCCAACGATACGCAATCATTAAAGACGTAGATGCAAATTTAATTTCACTCTTTGCCCCTCTATAATATTACTAAAAGATGTGCCACTTTCGTTTCTTCAACTCTCTTTCGAAAGATCAGTGCAGAATGGGTCTTAAGTAGGATGTCTTTTCTGTCTCTTTTTTTGTATAATAAACTTATCAAATGATGCGTATCTTACAACTTTGTTCGTTTGCAGAAAGAACAAACGATGTTTTTTATTGATAAAAAGTTATATACTAAAAGTACGATGAGTATAACTAAAGGAGATGAGAAATGTGAGTGTTACCCTATCTAGAAAAATTGTTAATATTATTTCCATTTTGGGCATTGTTGCAACCATAATTGCAACCATCTATTTTATCCGATTAGGTGTCTTCAAGGACATCAATGCACTAAGAGGACTAGTAGGGCAATCTGTCATTCTCGGTCCGATTATTTTCATGTTAATTCAGATTATTCAAGTGGTTATTCCGATTATTCCTGGTGGTGTTAGCTGTGCTGCAGGGGTCTTGATTTTCGGGCCAACAATGGGCTTCGTCTATAATTACGTTGGTATTGCACTTGGCTCTATTATCATTTTCTTATTAGGTCGTAATTATGGGAAACCATTCATTATGAGCCTTGTCAGTGATAAAACATATAACAAGTATATCGGTTGGTTAGACAATGAAAAACGTTTTGAACGATTGTTTGCTTTAGCAATTTTCTTCCCGATTGCACCGGATGATGCGCTTTGTTTAATGGCCGGTTTAACAAAAATGTCTGTGAAAAAATTTACTCTGATTATTTTACTAGCAAAACCTGCTTCTATCTATTTATATAGTCTTGCGTTAATTTATGGCGGTACATTTTTAACTAGCTTACTGGGAATGTAAAATAAATAAAAAAGCGAACGGACTAAATCAAAACTCTGCCTGTGTCAGTTTGATTTAGTCCTTTTATTATGGAATTTTGGTAGAAACTGGGGGACTTTTGATGTTTAGTTATTTTAAAAATAGTATTGTGAATACGCTAGATTTTCTTAAAGGAACAACGGCGTATTTTCGCGACGTGCTCTTGATGCACGGATTTATGTTATTCGTTCTATTGCCTTTATTGACAAGTTTGTCCAAATTGGTACTCAAAGAAGGTGGGATTGATTATATTTCCTACGATAACTTAGGGGCAATTGCTACGCAACATCCCTATGTCCTTTTGACTTTTCTACTAATTGGGCTATTAATTTTACTGGCGCTCTTTTTTGAATTTACCTTTTTATTGCTTAGTGTTTATTTTATTAAGAAAAAGCAACCAATTACTCTAACGCAATTATTGCACGGCACCTTGCTTCAGATCAAAAAAGTTCGAGGAATTACCTTTCTGTTTTTCCTGGCATATTTCTTTTTGATTTTACCATTAAGTGGGTTAACCTTCCGCTCTTATTTATTAACAAGAGTTAAGATTCCAGCCTTTATCTTAGATTTTATTTTTGCAAATCGCGTCATTATTATTATTGGTTTCGTATTGTTAGAACTGATTATCTTATATTTAGCGATTCGACTTGCTTTTGCCCTTCCAGAGTTGATTTTACGTGATGTTGGTTTTCGTGAGTCTTTGAAACGTAGTTGGCAAATTACAAAGCGACGCTTTTTCCAGATTTTAGGGCAATTTATTATCATTGGAGGAACTGTTTTAGGGATTTTTACGGCTGGCTATTTCTTGATATTTTTAGGTCAAACCGCCGTCGAAACGTTTAAACCTGAGTGGTCTTTACCCAGCGCTGTCATCGCTATGACACTCCTTCAGGTTATGATGCTCTTAAACTTGGTGTTGTCTAGTGTTGCTATTTTTTACATTATTGTTGATGATATGGAAGATGAAGGGATTTTGCCTGACACGCCAGAATGGTTCACTCCGAAATCAGAGGTTCGGGTAGAATGGACCACCTTCAGAGTCGTTCTTTTTTGTTTGATTGCAATCATCTTCGGAATTGGTGTAGGCACCTATAATACGAATTACCTAAGTCATACACCTGACCGAAAACCAGTTACCATCTCCCATCGTGGTGTTAATGGTAACAATGGCGTTCAAAACACCTTGGACTCTCTGATCGAGACCAATAAGGCAAAACCTGATTATGTTGAAATGGATATTCAAGAAACCAAAGACCATCAATTTATTGTCATGCACGATTTTAATTTACGGGCGTTAACGGGCGTTAATAAACGACCGAATCAATTAACACTTAAAGAATTAACGAATATGAATGTCACAGAAAATGGTCAAACTGCTAAAATGGTTTCTTTCGATGATTATTTAGCCAAAGCCAATCAATTAAAACAACGTTTATTAATTGAAATCAAAACCACGCCTCAAGATAGCCCTGATTTAGTGCAGCGCTTTGTCAAACAATACCGTGAAAATATTTTAGAAAACGGTCATATCCTTCATACCTTAACCTATGATACGGCGATGGCCTTAAAGAAAGAAGAACCACGCTTTTATGTAGGCTACGTTATTCCTTTTAACATTGTGGGACCACCTAAAATGCCAGTTGACTTTTTTACTATGGAATACAGTACAATGAATCGTAACTTTGTAAATGCCGCTCATCATGATGGGAAAAAGGTTTATGCTTGGACAGCAAATGATGAAGATGTTATGACGCGAATGATTTTTTATGGCGTCGATGGCATCATTACCGATCAGCTCAGTCTACTGAACGAAACAATGAAAACCGATTTAGAAAATCCAACGTACTCCGATAAACTGTTGAATTTCGCTATTGGAATGGGTTAAAAAAAGAGCCAATCTGCTGAGCAGATTGGCTCTTTTACGTTCATGTTAGTTGTTTTTACCAAAAATTCTTAAGAAAGCTAAGAATAAGTTGATGAAGTCAAGGTATAATTGTAATGCGAAGAAAACGGCCATCCCAGTACCTGCTTGATCACCTGTTTGCGCATAGACTTGGCGTATACGTTGGTTATCATAAGCAGTAATCCCTGAGAAAATTAGGACCATTAAAATGGAAATAAAGAATTCTACAGCACTACTGTGTAAAAGGAACATATTTAGCAACATCGCAATGATAATTCCGATTAAGGCACTATAAGCGGCATGACCAACTGCTGATAGGTCTTTCTTCGTAAAGACACCTACTAATGACATCGCGCCAAAGGTAGCTGCTGCACTTAAAAATGCGCCGGCCACTGTTCCACCAGTATACATTAATAACGTCACGGATAAAGTGACACCATTTAATAATGCATACGCAACAAATCCTGCAATCGCAATGGTTGGATTCTTCTGTGCTTTTGCGCCTAGATATAAAACTAAGCCAATTTCAACAAGCCAAATCATCCAAAAAGCTAAGCTTGATTGGAATAAAGTAGCTAGAACAGGTAAAAAGACAGTTGTCATTGCATAAGCCATGATTGCGCTAATACCAATTCCTAACGCTAAAAATCCGTAAATTTTGGCATAAAATTTATTCAAACCTGTGCCAGTTTGGATATACTCTTGATTATTCATAAGTTAAAGTCCCTTCTTTCTCTGTTAATTCATCAATCGTCACTTGGGGTGGTTGAACCATCACCACTGCATCTAACACGCGATTTTCTTGCTCATTAACAGCCTCAACTGAAATGGTAATCACATCTTTCATTTTGTCGACTTTGATTACTTCTAATTGGAAAGTCAATGTTTCGTAATGAAAAACGGGTTCCACAAAGTTCACAGAGAAATTCACAACATGGGAACCTGGTCCTGGCAAATGTTTTGAAATCGCACTAGTGATAATTCCCATCAGCATAATTGATGGTACGATTGGTTTTTCATATTCTGTTTTTTGGGCATAATCATGTTGGATATATAAAGGATTCGCATCATTGGTCAAGCCCAAGTAAAGTAATAAGTCCTTGTCTTCAATTGACTCTGTCAAGGACAACGAATCTCCCTCTTCGATATCTTCGATGGTTTTGCCTAATTTTCTCGGTTTTCCGATATTCAAATTAGTACACCTCCGTTATTGATAAGATAATTGTACCAAAATGTACTTAAAAGGCAAGTTAAAAAGTAGTCTTTAAAGGATGTTTAAACAAAACCAACTTATCTGCCATGCTAGATTTTAAAAACAAACAACGGAACAGGAGCAGCTTCTTATTTTTTGAAGCCAGATACCCCTGTCCCGATTTTATTTATGTTCTCTTATAAAACGTTTCTAGTTGTGTTACTTAGTAATGTTTCGTAAGCTTGTTCAAATTTCTGAACGTCGCCAGCACCCATAAAGACCACCACTGCATTTTCAAAATCTAGTAAAGGCGACACATTATCTTCGGTAATTACTTGTCCACCTTTTTGAATTTTTTCACCTAAATCTTCAATGCGTACCTCGCCTTGTGTTTCACGCGCAGAGCCAAAAATATTACATAAGAATACTTCATCTGCTAAATCCAGTGCTTCAGCAAATTCATCCATTAAGGCAATTGTTCGTGTAAATGTATGCGGCTGGAAGACAGCAATAATTTCTTTATCAGGATATTTTTGACGAGCGCCATCAATCGTTGCTTTAATTTCAGCTGGATGGTGTGCATAATCATCAACAATAATCATGTCACTGACTTTTTTCTCACTAAAACGACGTTTCACACCTTTAAAACTTAGCATTTCTTCTGCGACTTTTTGCATATCAAGTTTTTCAAAATAAGCCACAGCAATCACACCTAGCGCATTCATGATATTGTGATGGCCAAATGCTGGTAAGACAAAATGACCTACAAAATCATCCTTGTGATAAACATCAAAAGATGAGCCTTCCGTTGTTCGTTGAATATTTCGTGCTTGGATATCATCCTCTTCACTGACGCCATAATAATAAACTGGCACTTCTGATTCTAACTGACGAAGATACTTATCATCACCATAAGCAAAAATTCCTTTTTTGACTTGATGAGCCATTGTTTGGAACGCTGAAAAAACGTCCTCAATGCTCTTGTAGTAATCTGGATGATCAAAATCGATATTCGTCATAATCGCATAATCTGGTGAATAAGCCAAGAAATGACGGCGATACTCACACGCTTCAAATGCAAAGAAATCAGCATCTGGTTCGCCGTGGCCAGTGCCATCACCTATTAAATAACTAGTTGGATTGATACCACTTAATACATGTGCTAGCAAACCAGTCGTACTTGTTTTCCCATGTGATCCTGTTACAGCAATGCTTGTATAGGGTTCGATAAAACGAGCAATGAAATCGTGGTAACGAATTACTTTTGCGCCTAATTCGATGGCGCGGGCGATTTCCTCATGGGTATCTGGAAAAGCATTTCCAGCAATAACAATCATGTCTTTATCAATATTATCTGCATTAAATGGTAAAATAGGGACACCTGATTTTTCAAGATCCCGTTGTGTAAAGAAATACTCTTCTACGTCTGATCCTTGAACGTTGTAGCCTTTTTGGTGTAAGACCAACGCTAATGAGCTCATGCCAGAACCTTTAATTCCGACAAAATGGTATAATTTGTTCTCTTGATTTCCCATTATAATCCTCTTCTCTGTCACTATATAAAACATACCTTTTTTAAAAAAATTTCAATCATACGAGATTCATTATCGTATAAAACAAAAAAATAATCAACTATTAAAACAGAATAAAAAACTTACATGTTTCAAATCCACATGCAAGTTTCATCTCTTAACTAAAATATTTACTGTTTTCTAATACAGAACTTGAATCTTCTAGCATCCCACTTAATGGTTTATCCAAGATGCCCTTTTTCTTCTCTTCTGTCACAGGTGCTTCCGGCTCCACTTGAGCATTCGCTTTAGCTAATTTTTTCCCATAAGCAGTTTGACTTTTAGCATTTTTCTTTGCGGCATTCAAACGGGAACGCGAACGTAAATCTAACGCATCTTCGCCAAAACGTTCTAAGTCTGGTTTGATTTGTTGATATTGTCGTCTAGTTAAAGGAATCTCAGGTTCTGAGGTTGGAATATTAAATTTCCGCACCGTTGGATCTTCTTCCGTATCTTTCACTTGAAAAGCCGTTGGTTCATCATCAAGAATGACATATGAACGACGATCTTTTTTCATTGCTTTTAGCAACTCTTCTTCAGTAAAACTAGGTTCCTGTTCCTCAGGAATCACAGAAGCCGGGATATATTTAGGAACAAAATAAGAAGGTGTCGTTTTTTGCACTAATGGTGATGCGGCAGGTCTACTTGGTTTCGCTACGACTTCTTTTTTTTTATACGTTTGTGTCCAGCCATTTCCTTTTGGTGTCCCAAAAAGGCTATTATTTTTTTTCGTTGCTTGTTTATTTTTCGTTGCTTTACTAGCATGTTTTGTATAGTCTGGCAAATTAGAACGATGACGTGCTAATTGCTCTTGTTGTGCTGCCGTTAATTGTTGTGTTTGTTTATTTGTAGTTGATTGATTCGTTGTTGGTTGTTGGACGGATGGTGTGCTTTGTCTAGTATCTTCGGCAGATGTTGCAGTTCTTCTGCTACCAGACATTGCTTTACCAATCAGATCATCTTGAAATAAGTTACGTTCATTATCTGTTGGTAATTTTACGCCCTGTTCATCATCATAAGCTGGAAAACGGAAATGTTTTCTCTTCACTTGAGCATTATCCATTGCGGTCATTCCTTTTATTTTTCTTTCTCATTAGTTTAACACATTCTCAATGAATACTAAAGAACTTGCCTGAATTTTTAAGAGAACAAAAAAGAAACCTCTGTTTAAAAAGGTTTCTTTTTCTGTTTATTTATCTAGTTGTAATTTGGCAAAGTCCGCTTTGATTTGGATGAACGACTGAAATAATTGTAAAAACTGAAAGAGCCGCGCCCGATTTTCAAATTCATTTCTTGTTTGCGGCAATGGTTTTGTGCGATAGGTTTCATAAACGTTCTTAATTCGATTCATAATTTCTTGTCCATCATTATTCTCTGCAAATGTTTCTGCCGTATATTCCAACAATTGTTGAATATAGCGAACTTGTTGCGCATCAACAGTAATATCTTCTAATAATTCCAACATGTTTTTTAGAATATTACTTTGCATTTTTCTCATCGCAAAGTACTCTAAATAGTACGTATTGGTAGACAGCAATTGATTCTCGGCATGATTTTTGGCCCACGTCTCGCCTGTGCGAATAAAGGTTTTTAAATCTGCACAATACATGACCAAATTTCGCTCTCCTGCAGCGTTGTTTAAATGTAGCGCCATTTCCCTTAAAATTTTACGAAACATTGTTTCAATGACTTCTTGGTCTTCTCTTAAACGTTTTTCTGTATCAGGCATATAAGAATTAGCTAATAACGCTAGTCCCACACCAATACTCATTAATAAAAACTCATTTCCAATAATCGCCCAAGAAAGATTTTTTTCGACTAAATAATGAGTTACCAAAACGGAACTCACAACAATCCCATCAGATAATTGAAAATACACAGCTGCTGGAATAAATAATAACAAAAAAATACCAAAAGCAATCGCTGTAAAACCTAAAAAAGTAAAACAAATATACGCTAAAATAGTTGCTAAAGCTAAGGATAACAAACGATAAATTCCTGTCATGACAGATGTTTTTTTCGTGCTAGTAACACTTAAAACTGAAATAATCCCTGCCGAAGGGGCATAAAGTAATCCCAGTTTTTCCGCAATAATCATTGCTAATGCAGCGCTAATGGCTGTCTTGACTGTTCGTAAACCAATTTTCATGCATACTCCCCTTAAAAAATAATAATTCTTCACTTTTCTCTAGTAATTTTACCTCTATTTCGGTTATCATTAAAGAGAAAAGTTATTTAGGAGCGAATATTTATGATAGTGGGTCGATTTCGTTTAGGCATGCGAACGTTAAAAACAGCAATTGCTGTCATGCTGTGTATTCTTTTATTTCAATTTTTCCATCGTGGCTCACCTATGATTGCCTGTTTAGCAGCTGTTTTTTCGCTAAGACAAGATTTAAATACCAGTTTGTCTTTTGGAAAATCGCGCATTATTGGAAACACATTGGGTGGCTTTTTAGCTTTGCTTTATGTATTAGCACAAGATTATTTTCCTAATCAAAACTTAGTAGAATTAATGCTACTACCACTTTTAGTCATTATCGTCATCGTTGTTTCTGATGGGATTAATAACAATGCTGGAATCATTTCTGCAACTGCGACACTTTTAATGATTTCTTTAAGTATTCCGCAAAGCGATTCCTTTCAATATGCAATGGAACGTGTGTTGGATACATTCATTGGGACCTTTATAGCGATTGGTTTAAACGTCTTTTTACAACCTAAGCCAGCAGAAGAAGCCCATGAAATTTCTGAAGATTTAGCTGAATTAGAAAAGAAGGAAAAAGAACTAGAAGCTTTACGCCAACAAGTTCAAGCGCGGATTGCTGCAGAAGAAAACACTGACGACAAGGCAAATAAATAAAGAAACAGCCGATTGAAGAGAAGAACAATCGGCTGTTTCTTTATAGTTCCCAATTCGTTTTTGCTTGAAAGTTGGCGGCTGCGCCAATCAAGTTGGCATCATTTTGATAATGGCAGGTCACGATTTCTGGAACAAAATCTTTTAATTCAAAGGTCTGTAAATGCGTTAGCATCCGGCGATTAATCTCTGCTAATAAGCCTTCTTTAGCAGAAACACCGCCTCCAAGTACAATCATTTCAGGATCATAAGAAAACTGTAATCCGAATAATCCTTGTGTTAAATAATCATAAAAATTATTGACTTCTTCGCGAGCAACCTCATCCCCTCGTTGTGCCAGTTCAAAAACTTCTTCTCCTGTCACCGCCTGTTTTTCGACTCCAATTCGTTCACAATAACGCTGAGCCATTTTGACAGCTGTGCCAATTTCACTGAATGTTTGGCCATTACTTAAAAAGTTCAGTCCAAACTCGCCTCCATATAAATGAGCACCTTTGTACAATTCGCCATTGCGAAAAATCGCTCCGCCAATTCCTGTCCCAATAACGACAAAAAGCACTTCTTTTTTCCCTTTCGCCGCGCCTTCATATATCTCAGCTAAACCAGCACAATTCGCATCATTTTCGATAGTCACTGGTAACCCAAACAACGCTTCTAATTCTTCATAAATGTTAAAATGATGAATATATGGAATGGCGGAAATCCCTAAAATCTGTTGACTTTTTTCGTCAACTACTCCAGGTGAACTAAAAGCAACACCACTAATCGACTCATTTCTTTTGTCTGCATAAACCGAATATAAATGCGCTTTCATTTCTTCCCAAGAGCCAGGTGTTGGAAAGCTCCCTTGATTTGTTAATTCTTTGCCTGTCCAAACGCCGTATTTCACGGAAGAACCGCCAAGATCAAATGCTAAAATTGCCATATTTATCCATCCTTTTCTACTTCTGTTTTCTTATTTCTTCGATACGTATACGGTCCATGATAGGTCTCATCAGGATTTTTCGTCAAGCGAAATTTCAATGGAACATAGTCAATGCCGCCTTTAACAAAAGGATGACATCGTAAAATCCGTGCTACTCCCATCGTTGTTCCTTTGACACTTCCATGTGTATGAATTGCATCAATCATATATTGTGAACACGTTGGGTAATAGCGACAACGTGCAGGCAATCCTGGAGAAATAAATCGTTGATAAAAACGAACACCGCCGATTAACGGATTTTTCATAAAGTGCCTTCTTTCTAACTAATTCTTACTAAAGAATAGCTTGTTTTTTCATGTTTGGCAAGTCCTAGTTACGAGAAATCACACCAGGTGCACCTATTACGAATTCTTACATTTCTGTTGCTATCCAAATGAAAAAAAACGTGCTACACTATAAAAAAAGGAATGGAGGCTTAGTAAATGGGATTAAAATTTGAACGTTCCAATGACTTAGATAAACTCTTCGATTCTTTCGCCGTTGATCCATTAAAGAAAGAAGTCCCTCTTGAAGAACTGGCAAAACAACGACAAGAAGCAAAAAAAGAAGAAGCAAAAAAACAAGCAAAAGAGTAATTTTGCTTGTTTTTTTCTATAGAAACTTTTCAATTGCTGTCCAAGCTGCTTCTTTTCCTTCTTTTGTTTCAGAAGAGAAAATAATAAAGTCATCTTGTTTATCAAAATTCAAGGCTTTTTTGATGACACTCTCGTGTTTGTTCCATTTGCCCCGCGGAATTTTGTCTGCCTTAGTTGCCACAATAATAACTGGCAAATCATAGTATTTCAAAAATTCATACATTTGGATATCATCTTGGGTCGGCGGATGACGTAAATCAATTAAAGAAACGACTGCACGTAATTGCTCACGTTGCGTGATATACGTTTCAATCATTTTTCCCCACTTCGCACGTTCTGTTTTAGAAACTTTGGCATAACCATAGCCAGGAACATCCACAAAATGTAAGGCATCCTCAATTAAATAAAAGTTTAGCGTTTGCGTTTTACCAGGTTTGCCTGAAGTTCTTGCTAAATTTTTACGATTAATCAAGGTATTAATAAAAGATGATTTCCCAACGTTCGAACGTCCAGCTAAAGCAATCTCCGGTAACTGAGATTCAGGATATTGTTTAGGGGATACCGCACTAATCACGATTTCTGCATTATGTACGTTCATTGTTTTCCTCCGTTCTTCTATTCAGTCTTTCATTCAAAAGCTTAACAAAAACAGCTCTTTCGGAGATCCGCCGAAAGAGCTGTTTTCAGCTTCAATCTTATACAGCTTCTTTATCTTTTTTGTTATAAATAATTGTTGGTTTACCGGTACCTTCAGCTGCCATTTTAGTAATGATAACTTTTTCAATACTTTCATCTGAAGGAACATCAAACATTACGTCCATCATAATTTCTTCAATGATTGAACGAAGTCCGCGTGCGCCAGTATTACGTTCAATAGCTTTGGCTGCGATGGCTTTTAATGCTTCTGGTTCAAATTCTAATTTAGTGTCATCAAGAGACAATAATTTTTGATATTGTTTCACCAAGGCATTCTTCGGTTCTGTTAAAATTCGAACTAAATCATCATTCGTTAATTTATCAAGCGCAGCCATTACAGGTAAGCGTCCAATAAATTCTGGAATTAAACCAAATTTCAATAAATCTTCTGGAATAATATGTTGCATGATGCTTTCTTCTTCATTTAAAGCAGAATTAGTTTTACCAAAACCAATAGTTTTTTCGCCTAAGCGGTTTTTAACAATAGTTTCAATTCCATCAAATGCTCCACCAACGATGAAGAGAACATTCGTTGTGTCAATTTGGATAAATTCTTGATGTGGATGTTTGCGGCCCCCTTGTGGTGGTACACTTGCAACTGTTCCTTCAAGAATTTTTAGTAAGGCTTGTTGAACACCCTCACCTGAAACATCTCGAGTAATCGAAACATTTTCACTCTTACGGGCAATTTTATCAATCTCATCAATATAGATAATGCCCTTTTCCGCACGTTCAACATTATAGTCAGCAGATTGTAGTAATTTTAAAAGGATATTTTCAACATCTTCCCCTACATAACCTGCTTCTGTTAAACTGGTCGCATCAGCGATCGCAAAAGGTACATTTAATGTTTTTGCTAACGTTTGAGCCAAGAAAGTTTTACCTGAACCTGTTGGTCCAATTAAACAAATGTTACTTTTTTGCAATTCAACGTCATCTTGAGTTGCAGCTGTTTCTGATTGATTCACACGTTTATAGTGATTGTAAACAGCAACAGAAAGTGTGCGTTTTGCACGTTCTTGTCCAATAACATATTCATTTAAAACATTTAAAATTTCTTGGGGTTTTGGCACATCCGTTAATTCTCGGACTGCTTCATCATAAAATTCTTCATCAATAATCTCTTTACATAGATCAATACATTCATTACAAATATAGACACCCGGACCAGCAACAATTTTTTTTACTTCTTCTTGTGTTTTCCCACAAAATGAACAACGAACGGTCCCGTTATTATCCGTATTGTCGTACATGTTCGTCACCCCTCTAAAAATCAAAAAATGACTGTCATCACAGTCTCTCATCATAATAGCACAAACCACTTTAAAATGCGAACATCTCAGATAGAAAGTTTTATTGTTCTTAGACTTCTTATGGTATACTACATTATATAAAAGCACTTTCATAAAAAGTGATTGTGTTGAAACAAATTGGAGGAATTGTGATGTTAGAACAAATTTTACTAGGTACCTATACTCGAAGAGCCAGCCAAGGCATTTATAAAATTGCATTAGATACGACACAAGGTCGTTTAACAGAAGCGACACTTTTGTTAGAAGAAACGAGTCCTACCTATCTTGCTCTGAGTCAAAAGGGCGAACTTTTTAGCGTCACTAGTGTTGACGGTGAAGGTGGCACTGCCGCTTATCAACCAGAAATGGACCATTTTAACTTATTGAATAAAGTAACTGAGGAAGGTGCGCCACCATGTTATGTAGCTGTTGACGAAAACCGACAACTTGTCTATGCAGCAAATTATCACCAAGGTATCGTTCACGTGTATCGTATCTTAGAAGATGGTTCTTTGGAAGATGCTGACAAAGTGATTCATACAGAGCCAACTGGTCCTCATGAAAACCAAAACAATGCCCATGTTCATTACACAGATTTAACACCTGATCAACGCTTAGTCGTCTGTGATCTAGGAACCGATCGTGTGTATACGTATAATGTTAGCTTAGATGGAAAGCTTTCTGAAATCGCTCAATTCGTGACTGAGCCAGGGACTGGTCCACGTCATTTAGTGTTCCACCCAACAAAATCATTGGCTTATCTATTTGGTGAATTAGATAGCACTGTCTCAGTTCTTTCATATGATGAAACAGATGGTTCTTTCACTGAATTACAAAAAGTTTCTACTTTACCTGCTGATTATGATGCGTTTAATGGTGGTGCTGCAATTCGTATTTCTTCTGATGGCCGTTTCCTTTATGCTTCAAACCGTGGCCATAACTCGATTGCTGTCTATGCTGTTTCAGAAAACGGCGAAGCGATTGAACGAATTCAATTAATTTCAACAGAAGGCGATATTCCAAGAGATTTCGATTTAGATCCTTCTGAAGATTTCGTTGTTGTCGCTAATCAAGACTCTGATAATTTAACACTTTATCGTCGGAACCAAGAAACTGGCTTATTAGAAATGATTCAAAAAGATGTTGCCGTTCCCGAATGTGTTTGTGTTTTATTTGTATAATTAAGTTGACTATTTCCTTGGAAAATAACAGGAGTCAGATGCTAAATAATTTTTGCATCTGACTCCTGTTTTCTTATTTTAAACGATGGATTGTTTCTCTAATTCTTTAACGTATAGATAAAAAGAGCCAAAGTCTAAGCGATTCATTTGTAAAGATTCATGAATTTTTGTGAACCCTTTACTTTCGAAAAATCGAATCATTCTATGGTTTGTATGATTAGTTTGAGCATACATTTTACGTCTTCCTTCCCAGACTGCCCGTTTCTCCAATTCATGGAACAATAAACTGCCATAACCCTTGGCAATATAATTAGGCGAAGTTGCAAAGCGCTTTAGCCAAACAAAGTCTTGTTCCTGCTCCATACAGAACGTTGCCATTGAAAAAATCATTTCTTCGTGCACTAACAAATACAATCGTTTTTTTGTAATGTCTTCTTGGATATCTCCTTGAGAAGGATAGTCCTTTGTCCACTGTGTAATGCCCACAACGTCCATGTATGCCTTTACTTCTGTTAAAAATTGAAGAATCATCGGTAACTCTTTCTCATCAGCCACTCTAATTTTCATTGTGTATTCTCTTAATAAGGTAACAATAGAATCGACAAGACAATCACACTAATAATGCCAATGATGGTCGGTACACTCGTCCGTTTTAAAATTCTGATGGGACTAACTCCTACTGTTGATGCGACAATCATGACAACTGCTGCTACAGGAGAAATCGTTCTAGTTAAATTCGCGATCATCTGCATTGGCAAGGAAATTAAAATACCATCAATCCCAGCTTTTTCGGCAATCCCAGGGATTAGTTCGATAACCGCATAAAACATTGCCAGTCCACCACCGCTTAAAATTCCAAAAAGGGTCGTTGCACCGCTGAAAATTAAGGTCGTAACGATTCCTGCTGAACTTGACGCTTCGACAGATGCCATAATACTATCAATAATTCCTAACGTTTGAATCGCAGACGTGAATAATGAACCGCCTACGACAAGCATCACGACTTGACTAAACCCTTGCCCCATTCCTTTAAACATCTCGACAGCCGTATCTTGAACCTTTTTAAAAGATTTCAAGCGAAGCGTCTCAACCAATACCGCAATGAAGAAAGAAATAAATGTAAGAACAAAAATATCCATCGTTATTCCTTTGACAAACATTCCTGCGATTCCCACTCCAACAATTAATAATAGCGGTAATATTGGCAATATTGCATAAAATTTAGGAACATCAAATTCTTTTTGTTTGCTTAAGCCTTCTTCATTTAATGAGACATAGGCAGCCTCACCTTCTTTTTTATCGCAGTATTTTTGCCAGAAGTACTGTGCAACCGCAATGATTAATAACGATGGCAGCGAAATTTTGGCATTCCATACAACATAATTTAACACATCATAACCAAGGGTATTTGCGGCGATTACGTTATCCGCGCCTAAAGGTGTTGGCATGATAGTTGCCGTCATTGCAATCACACCTGCAGCAGTTAATGATGAAATCCCCATGCTGGCTAGCATCGGATATAATATAGACATTAAAATAATCGCTAAGCTTGATGCACTAGGAACTACTAGTGACATTAAATTTCCAATTAAAAAGACCACAGGGACAAATAACGATTTACGTTTAATCTTCATTAATGGTTTCACCAAAAAGTTGACAGCCATCTGATTGGCCCCGATTGCATTCATATAGCCTGAATAACCAAAAAGAATCATAATTACAATTCCTGCTGAACTCACTTGTGCAATAATTGTATCTTTAAACTTCAAGAAAATATCAAATAATCCAAAACCGGTTCCTTCTCCTGCAGGATAAATAGGATGTCCTAACATCCATGCACAGGCAAGTAGAACAAGCGCACCAATAATTAAACTGAGTGCGGGATGATAATTTTTTACAATCAAATAGGCTACAGCAACTAAAACGACCAATACCAATAAACTTTCAATCATACTTATCCTCCTTCAGTTAATTAACCGCTTTCATTTTTTCGACAACCCATTTTTGAAAAGCTTCAACATTTACATCTATACAGGCAACGGCATTCGTGTTTTTATGATACTTCATTTTTAAATCTGCAACAGTAGCTCCCGCAGCTGGACCTTCCAAAGCAACTTCAATGAACGTTTCAGTTGTCTCAAATAATTCTGGTGAAGTTAAATAGGCAATCGCGCAGACATCATGCATTTTCAAACCTGTAGTTAAACTGCCGCCTCTATAATGACGGAAAAGACCATAAAACATTTCCCCCACTCTTCCAAGCGCTCTGATGGCTGTTACTTCATGATTCGTTAACACAGCTTGACTTGTAACATCTAATCCTACCATTGTTAGCGGGACACCTGATTGGAAAACAATTTGTGCAGCGTGTGGATCGACATACGTATTAAATTCGGCACTTGTATTTGTATTTCCCCTTGCTAATGAGCCACCCATCATGACGATTTCTGCAATATTTTCTTTGACTTCTGGATAGAGGGTCAGTAACAAAGCAATATTCGTTAATGCAGCAATTGGAACAATGGTCAAAGGAACATCACTAGACAAAATTTCTTTTCGCATAGCTTCCACTGCATGAATATCTAAACACGTAGAGATAGGTTGCGGAAACTCAAAGCCATCCATGCCAGTCTCCCCATGAATCTCAGCAGAATCTTCCAATTGAATAAGTAACGGACAATTACACCCCTTGGCTACAGGAACCTTTTTCCCAAAAAAATCGACAAGTTTCAAAGCATTATTTGTTGTTTTTTCTACATCTACATTCCCTGCAACCGTCGTTATTAAGCGAACTTCTAGGTTAGGATGATTCAGTGCAATCGCTAAAGCTACAGCATCATCAATTCCTGGGTCCGTATCAATAATGATCGGTCTTTTCTTTGTATCCATTTTTCTTCCTCCATTCACATTCAGGAAAAACATTTCCGGAAACGTTTTCTTAATTTGAGATTAACAGCGCTTTCATTAAAAGTCAAGCAGAATTTCTAAATAATAAATAATTAGGCTTTTTCTTGACTTTCTGCTTTTAGAATGCTTACTATAAAAAAGAGTTCAGTGAAAGGACGAAAATGATGAATATTAAAGATATTGCAAAATTAGCTGGCGTTTCCGCTTCAACTGTATCCAAAATTATAAATAATAAAGATCAAACTATTAGTAAAGAAACCCGTGAGCGTGTCTTAAAAATCGTTCGAGATTACAACTACACACCTTACTCAGCAAATCTCGTCACAAATAGTACTACAAAAACCTTCGTGTTATTATTAAATAGCCATGAAACTTTTGAGGCTTGGGTTACGAGCTTTATTGATAAAGCTCAAGAAAATGGCTATAGCTGCTTGATTTTAAATAGTCACGGTAGTTTAGAACAAGAACTGAAAAATATTACCTCGCCAACTTTAAAACAAGCCAGTGGCATTATTTGGGACCCAATCAATGAAAACAGTAAACAATACGCGAAATTTATAGAAGAATTAACGATCCCTTACTATTTCGTCAATCACTCAACTAACGAATTGCCTTCTCTAGCGGGGCTTTATGAAGAAGCTAGTTATGTTTTAACCCAAGAATTATTACAGAATAACCATAAAAAAATTAGTTATTTCGTCACTAACCCAAAATATAAAGAAGCAATTATTGCAGGCTATAAAAAAGCCTTGTTTGATGTCAATTTACCCTTTAGTAAAGAAAATATTTTAACTACTATCCCTGCTGATTTCAGTAATCAGCTTATCACAGATGGGATTACGGGTATCCTTACCGATGACTATACCCAGGCTGTTTTTTTGGAACAGCTTTTAAAGCAGAGCGGTTTACGAACCCCCGATAATTACTCTTTACTCGCAATTAAGCGAAAAATTGATCGTTCATTTTTACCTGATCATATTTCTTCCGTCTTGTTAGATACAGAGACGTTTGGCAGCCAGTTAGCCTTGTTATTGCTTAACAAACGCAAAGAAAAAACAGCCTTGATTAATGAGGCTGAAAAATTGGTGCTAGATCACAAAAATACATTAGGCGTGTCTAGTGTTAATCCACATAGCAAAATGATTGTAGTGGGTAGTTTAAACGTTGATAATTATCTGTATTCAACAAATTTACCACATAACGGCAAAACAAATTTTCTGTCTAGCTATGCTAAATTCCCCGGCGGAAAAGGATTAAATCAAGCTGTTGGATTAACCAAACTGGGCCATCAGGCCACCTTAATTGGTTGTTTAGGCTCAGACACAGATGCGAATTACTTATATAAAGAATTAGAAAAATACCACGTTACGACAGATGGTATCACACGTATTCAAGATACTGAGACTGGTCAAGCTTATATTTATGTTGAGACAAGCGGCGACTCCATGATTTCAATCTTACCTGGTGCAAACACAGCGCTTACGCCTAAAAAAATCGCACAGCAAAAACACCTATTTATGGATGCCAGTTTTTGTCTCATTCAAACAGAAATTCCTTTGTCTGCTGTAGAGAAAGCTTGTGAAATCGCCCAACATTCAGGGGTACCGATTATTTTAAAACCAGCTGCTATTCATCATATTCCAGTGAATATACTAGAAAAGGTTGATTTTTTCATTCCCAATGAAGATGAATTATTGGAACTTCAACCAGATACTGGTACATTAGAAGAGAAAGCGGCGTACTTCTTAGAAATGGGCGTAAAAAATGTCATTGTTACTTTAGGAAAAAAAGGCGTGTTATTAAAAACACCCCAAGTGTGCCACTATTTCCCTGCAACAGAAAATATAGCTGTGGATAGCACTGGTGCCAGTGACAGCTTTATCAGTGCGCTCGCCTCCTATCTTTCGAAAGGTTATCCGACTGAAGCATCCATTCAAATAGCAATTCAGGCTGCAGGATTTTCAGTTTCTAAAGAAGGGGTGATTGATTCTTTAGTTGATCACGTTACTTTGGAAAATTATTTGATAAAAAAAGAACCCGCTCTCTTTGCTCATCGTAACGAGGTCAGGACAGATTTCTAAAAGGCTCAACAGAGACAACTGATTCCATGAAAAAAACAAATAAGAAGGAATTTCCAAAAATTCGCATGAAACATACTAGAATTGAAAAAGCCTAGTGTTCTTTAATTTGGGCAGGCCCATTCTTTCCCCATGTAAATACATTGCTTTCAACTGTTCCTTTTTTGCAGTGAAATAACTCAATTCTTAGTAATTTTCATGTAGAGATTGATGTGATTCGATCCTTGCCTCTCAAAGTCCTAATTGCGACGAGTAATCATAGAGCAATCTTCGTCGTAAGTACTTCTGTCCCCACCGCTTATCAGTTTTTAAGCCTGGGAAAAAAATCACTTTGGATTTTTTCCCAGGCTCGTTTTTATTTTACAAATATACAGAACCACTTTTACGGTATTAATCTCCAGTGTTATCAATTTCTATACATTAGGTTACTCATCTATTAAAAAAATTTAGTGAGCGCCTGGTTATTAAATGACAGACCTTTGTCTTAGTACTACAAGTATTAAGCATTTTTATTACTTTTTTATTTAATAACTTTTATAATAAAAGAGAAATTATTTTTAAGGAGTGAGTCCTATAAAAACCCAGGATGCTATAAAAAAATATCTACTGTCAAAAAAAACACAAAAAAAGTTGGCTGTTTTTTTATATTTGGCTAAACAAACCAATCTTAATTTGTCTAGCGTTGCAAAAACATTCGATTTGTCCAATAAAAATTTATCAATCTATCTTCATGAAATCCAAGAAGACTTAGCCGAAATTAATGAAAGTACCTTAAAAATCCAAATAAATCATGGAAAAATTTCGTTACATACGTCTGAAAATGATTTTCTTTCTCATTATTTCTTATTGTTTAACTATTATTGTTTAAATTCTACTGACTTTATTCTTTTCCAAGCAATTATCAAAAAAGAAAACAATTCTGTCTGGAAAGGGAGCGTCAATAATTTTGTGTAAATAAATT
>NZ_KV805535.1:0-1450 GCF_001811595.1 Enterococcus sp. HMSC078F03
TATCGATTGAATTCAATCGTTGCTTTTTCTGGTTCTTTTGGATTCCCATAATTGAAAATAGGCTTCACTGATTGCGCATTTAAGTTAGTGCTAAAGGCAAACCATTGCGCACTAGATACAGGAACATTACTTTTTCCTTTTGTTGTCATACCAAAAGAAAAGGAAATACGTCCATTAGCTAGACCTACACCTGAACCAAAGTACGCATTCTTGTGCCCTACAGCGTCCCAATCACTATTTTTCAATCCAGAAGGTCCTGTGCCATAGTCAATATCTTCCGGTGAGTAAAATTTTCCATCCGCTTGTTTTTTCACGTATGAGCCATTAATGTATTTGAACGCATTGTTCGCCCCAAAATCAGAAACAAATTCCGCATGGCCACCTTTATTCGTTAAACTTGAATTTAAAGAAGACAGCGCATACGCAAATGGACTATCTTTATCTGGTAGTACTTCTTTACCTGACGCATCAAAGAACTTAATCGTTAAGCGTGTTTTAACATCCTTACCATTGACTCTGTTTGTACCAATAAAAGCCGTGATAATCGGATCGTTTGAAAATACTGCATTTAACGTTCCACTTTGGCTTGGTGAGGATTGTAGTTCATAAACAAATTCTGCTTTTGTAATTTTACGTCCTAAATAACTAGCGTTTAGTCCTGTATAGGTCACTGTCACTGGTTTATTTTTTTCTAAAAGAACCGCATACCCACCATTAGACCCAAGATTTGCCTCTTTTACAAAGGAATTCTGGAAGTTGCCAGTAGCCTTCCCGCCCATATCTTTCCGTAATTTTGTAAAGATATCTTTTGAATCCCCTGCATTTACTTTATTAAAATCAGTTGCTTTGATAAATTTTCCGCCTTTAATCGACGAAATTTTAGTGTCTTTCGTCACGACAGATTGATCGAACACTAGGTTTTTACTAATCGCTTCATTGACATAGCTGTTTTCGTTCTTATGCTTGTTGTATTCAGCGACTTCTTTTTCATAACGCTCTTTTTCCGCTTTGTTTTTTGCCGCAATTTCTGCATTTTCTTTGGCAATTTTTTCATTTTTGGCTTTTAATTCAGCTGCTTGTTGCGCAATCTTTTTCGCTTGTTCTTTTTGTAGTTGGTCTACTTCTTTTTCTTTTGCAGCTAAATCTTTAGAAGAAACGTTGCCTAAGTCTTCTGCTGGTTTTTCAACAACGGTAATGTTTGGATCTTTTTTTGCTTCATCAACTGCTTTATCAACGTCTGGTGTTTCAAATTCTTTAGTAATGGACGTTGATTTGTTAGCTTCATTTTCAGCTGGTGCAACTTCTGTTGGCTGCCCTAGAGGTTCATTGGTTGTTTCAGGGCTGACTACTGGTTGTTCTTGTGCTGAATTTTCTGCTCCTACTGTTGGTTGTTGCACGTTTGTGGTATCATTTGGGGTAGCTGAACTCTGTTCAGCTCCATTTTTTTCAG
>NZ_KV805535.1:1550-4632 GCF_001811595.1 Enterococcus sp. HMSC078F03
GTCGGTTGAGAAGTAGTGTCTTTTTGTACTGTTGTTTCAGATACTGTCTGCGAATTATGGTTATCAGATTGAATCGATGTTGTTTCTGGTTGCGTATCTAATTCCGCGGCTTGCACATTATTTGTAGCTAATCCTACGGCTCCTAACACACTTAGAAAAAGAATAGGGACAGTTACCCAGTGATTCTTAGCTTTATATGTCTTATATTGTTTTTTTGCTTTCATTTGTTGCTTCAAGAATCATTCTCCTCGTAAATTTTTTTATTTTATAGGCAATGATTCTTTCTGCATGGATCACGTGCACAATACATCCTTCTCCCCTCCCCCTTTTTTTTGACAAATATTTTACTTTATGCTATAAAATTAGTAATTTAACATATATTCTTTTCACTCTTTTAAGCTACCTAATGTAGGTAGCTTTTGTTACTAGTCCTTTTTTCTAAACAACATTCTGTAGAATATTTAATTTCGAGAGATAGTTAGCTTTTTATTTTTACTTATTCTTGTCTACACCTTAAAGATGAATCGTTTAACACTTTTAAAATAAAGCCTCCTATCCAATGACTGATGATTCATTGTTAATTACAGAATGTATACTTCATTCAACACATCTTTTCTATTACTTAAAGATTTATACTAATAACTATAATCATAATTATCGGGTCAAAGGTTATAGTCTCTTATGTTAGTTTATTAAATACAGAGTAAACATTGGTGCTTAGCATAAAAAACGTATATACCGTATTTTATATTCTCAAAAGGGACTCCATCCTCTCTTTTTTACTAAACTATAATCATTTAGATTTAAAAAAAAAAGAACATGATTATGAGTAATGAAATAGTTAATATAATAAAATTCAAGAAACTAAAAAATATACTACAAATGAAATCTCTAAATATACAAAATTAAGTGCTTAAAAACTAAACTTACATGATGCTTTTTGTCTTACTTAATTTACTCTTAAAACTAATTCTTAAGCAGCTGCTTTTGTCAAAAGCACATAGGAATTTCACCTCTCCCCAAGTTTACGGCGAGCCTTACGGAAGTATCATTATCCCAACTTCACATCATCACTTTTTATTGACTATAAAAATTATTTTAGAATATTTATCGCTCCTTCTTTACGATAAGAGATCATGGCGTAACTAAAATATGCTCCTTGAAGTGTTAACGTACTGCTAGAATGTATTTAATTTTCAATGATCTATAAATTTTCTACCAAAATAATTGAAAGGGGACTTTTTAATTATTTAACTTTAAATTTCAATATAGATTCTGAAAATTTATAACTCCCTCAATGTATACTCTTCTACATAGGTAATAAATTGACCACTTCATTAAATCCATTCATACTTATATTGAGAATTTTATCGATTTCAGTATCATTAAACTTGCAAAATAAAAAATTTTTTATGTCCAATAACTGGTTTGGCTATTGATAACTTTTTATTTGAAATTAATATCTCCATTCCAAACAAGAAATAGATATCTTGTTCATCAAAATGAGTAAGGGTACTTAGCTTCATTTGAGACGTTCAATAGTTCCTCATTTTCTTTTATTCTAGTGTTTCGTTTTCGAATAGTTTTAGCTCATTTCGTAATACTTTTTTGCAGTAGGCATCAAATTGGTGTTGTATAGATTTCTCATTATAATTTTGTTGCATGATAATATGCTCCTTTTTCCCCTTTCCACTAATACAACAATCAGAGAGCCCCTTTTTTTCGAAAAAGCTAGAAAAATAAAAGACACATAGTTTTTATCTATATGTCTTCCGCTAAAAACAAATTATTTTTTCTCAAAGCATATTTAGCTTTTAATTGATTATTCCGTTTCATATCGTCTAAATTTTCTGATTAAAACTTTATTATGATGTCATAGTGAAGAATAATTAAAATAGGATCTAGCGAAATAAGTTGGGAAAACATTATTATGATCGTTCATTTTTTGTTGACAAATAAAATAAAGTATGTAAAATTGCATTGGATAAATCGCATTCGTTACGATTTATAATTTTAAAATAGGAGTTCTTTCTATATGAAAAAAATTAGAATATTTTTTTGTTTTGTATAATATGTATTTCTTTTCTTTGCAGTTGTTCTGAAAAAAATGGAAGACACGTAGATAAAAACTACGTGTCTTTTGTTTTTTTCTAGTTTTTTCGAAAAAAAGGGGCTCTCTGATTGTTGTATTAGTGGAAAGGGGAAAAAGGAGCATATTATCATGCAACAAAATTATAATGAGAAATCTATACAACACCAATTTGATGCCTACTGCAAAAAAGTATTACGAAACGAAATTACGTCTATTCGAAAACGAAACACTAACATAAAGTATAATGAGGAACCATTGACAGATTCAACTGAAGGCAAGTACTCTCAAACTCATTTTGATGAACAAGATGTCTATTTCTTATTTGGAATGGAAATATTAATTTCAGATCAAAAGTTATCAACAGCCATTGATCATTTATCAGAGATAAGAAGAAAGGTCATCCTACTTTATTATTTTGCAGGTTTTAATAATACTGAAATCGGTAAAATTCTCAACATGAGTACAAGTGGTATCTGGTATCAACGAAAAAAGGCAGTTGAACAATTAAAAACGGAGTATGACCTATGGTAGACAACAAAAAACGGCAGTATCCATTAGTTCCGCTATCCGTTATTCAATCCGCTCTAGAAGAAGATCCAATTTCGATCAAGATGATACTCAAACATTATCATAGTTATATAGTTAAGTTATGTTTGACAAATGGATTTAATGAGGCGGAGCAATTTATTACCTATGTAGATGAGTATATGCTAAGACAGCTAGAAATTAAATTGATAGAAGCTATCTTAAAATTTAAAATTAACTAACTAAAAAAAGCCCCTTTCCACTTTTTCTGTTTAAAATAATCTTCTAATGTTTAAAAGATTAGTAAATTCTTTTATGTAGAAAACCTATTGATCATTGAAAATTAAATACATTCTATCAGTACATTAACACTCCAAGGAGCATATTTTAGTTGTGCCACGATTTCTTATCGTAAAGAAGGAGCGATAAACATTCTAAAATAATTTTTATAGTCAATAAAAAGTG
>NZ_KV805535.1:4732-146000 GCF_001811595.1 Enterococcus sp. HMSC078F03
AAAATAATTTTTATAGTCAATAAAAAGTGATGATTTGAATTTGGAATAATGATACTTCCGTAAGGCTCTCCGTAAACTTGGAGAGAGGTGAAATTCCTATGTGCTTTTGACAAAAGCAGCTGATTAAGAATTACTTCCATATGTTGATTTCAACACTTTTTCTATTATTTTTAAAACCAAATTCAGTGAGACAAATAGCATCATGTAAATTTAGTTTTTCTATTAAACGTTCTCCACTTTTTAGTTTTTTATAGTACTCAAATTTAATCCTGTATGTTTAGAGATTTCATTTGCAGTATAGTTTTGTAAAGTTTCTCGGATTATTGTTATATTAGCAATTTCATTACTCATAATTATGTTCCTTTCTTATCAAAAATATCAATGACTACAGTGGGCTTTTAGTAAAAAAGCGGGGTACTACAGTCTTTTTTTAAAACAAAAAAATACAGTATATACGTTTTCTAAATGCTAAGCACCAACGTTTACACTGTATTTAAGGGTTTGGCACCCAATGGGCTGTGAGGGGCTCGAACCCGCGACCCGATGATTAAGAGTCATCTGCTCTACCAACTGAGCTAACAGCCCAAATTAATACTTTGTTATTCTAACACCTAAAATAAAAAAGTGCAATACTTATTATCAGAATGTAGGAGTGAATTTTATGGATTTTCAAGATTATGAAAAAATATTTGAAAGTTATCCCTCGATATTGAAAATTACTGATTTAACTAAAATGTTAAATATTGGAAAAAATAAAGCTTATAATTTGCTGAAAGATAAATCAATAGAAAATATAAAAATTGGAGCAAGGTACAAAATACCTAAAAAAGTTGTCATTGAGTATATATTAAAAATACAAGATGAAGGTAAAAATCATGCTATAATAGAATAGTCAAAATTTTTGCCGATATTTCAGTTTAAGAGGAGAGATTGAATTGAAATTAAGAGCAAACATAATTGAGAAAAGAGGAACATTACAAGTAATTGTATCTTATAAAGACTCTAACGGAAAAATTAGACAAAAGTGGAAAGATACAAAATTAAAAAAGAAAGGAAATAAAAAACGAGCAGAAAAAATTAGAGATGAATTTTTACTAGAATTGGAAAGTCAATTAGCTATGGAATGTGAATGTGCTAATCCAGATTTATTGTTTTATGACTATTTGCTTAATTATTTAGAAGTATCAAAAAAACAAGTAGCATTTAACACATATGTTGGGTATAAGCATTATGTCCATAATCGAATTTACAAGTTTTTCTATCCTAAAAAAATTAAACTAAATAGGTTAAAGCCTTATCATTTACAAGATTTTTACCAATATATGTTAAATGATGACTGTACAGCTAATACGGTCATTCATTATCACGCATTTATACGCAAAGCTCTTCAAGAGGCTGTTATTACAGAATTGATAAGTACAAATGTAGCAGATAAAGTAAGAAAGCCAAAAAAGAAACAATTTGTTTCTCAAGTTTATAATCAACACGAGATCTTGAAATTACTTGATATTTTGTCAGAAGAAAAGCTCTATTTAGTAGTTCTTTTAACAGCATTTTATGGATTGCGAAGAAGTGAAGTTTTAGGATTAAAATGGTCTGCTATTGATTTTTTTAACAAAAAAATCGTGATAAACCATGTAATCATAGAAAATCCAGAGAATATGTCCCAGTTAATAAAGAAAGATCAAACAAAGAACTCTTCCAGCTATCGTACGTTGCCTTTGGTTGAAACGATTGAACGAGCATTAGTAAATCAAGCTAAATGGCAACAAGATAATCGTATTCTCTTAGGAGATGATTATATTTTAGAAGATAATGAGTACGTATTTACTATGGAAGATGGACGGTTGATGAAACCTCAATATGTAACACATCGTTTGAGTAAGTTGATTAAGAAAAATGGATTGAAAAAAATTCGCTTTCATGACTTGCGTCATTCTAATGCTTCAATAATGTTAGATAGTGGACAGAATATGAAATCCATTCAAGAATGGCTTGGACATGCATCATATTCGACAACTGCTAATTTATATACGCATTTAACCGCAGGAGTAAAAGATCGTGCAGCAGAAGCGTTAGAAAACGCATTTGGATTTAAAGAATAAAAAAACAAGAAACAATATCTTTGTGGTATCGTTTCTTGTTTTTAGACTTTTTTTCGTTGGCAATTTGTTGGCAATATATTGCCAATGAAAAATTCACAAACTAAAAACCTATTTATAAAGCTTTATAAATCTTTTTTCACAAGCAGAGCATTTGGTTAAGAGTCAGATGCTCTAACCAACTGAGCTATGCCCCCGTTGTATAAAATGGCTTTTCAGCTACCTCAATATTGTAGCACTCCGCTATTATTTATACAAGAGGGAATTTTTTTCAGTTGTTATTCTTGTGAAGATTGTTCTTTTTTTACAGGACAAGCTGTTTGACAATCTTCACAACTTCGCCCTTTTTTGATTCGTCGATAGGTGATGATTCCTGCTGTTCCAAAAATTAAAATGGATAAAATAATTGTTGCCATCCGTTATTACCCTCTTTCTAAAGAAGTGATTGCTTGGACACTTTCTTTGCCTGGCTTTGGTTTTCTTATAAGGAAGTAAAATCCAGCTAAAACAACGCCCATCGCTAAAAAAGTCCCCAGAGTTAGTGTACCTTTTTCGACTAACACATGGCCCAATTGATAAATCACAAAACTAACCATATAAGCCAAACCGCATTGATAACCAATGGCTCCTAATGTCCATTTAAGGTCTCCCATTTCACGACGAATTGCGCCAATTGCAGCAAAACAAGGTGCACATAATAAGTTAAAAGTTAAGAACGAATAGGCCGCGACTGGCGTAAAAGTGTGTTGCAGTGCGCCCCAGACTTCTACCCCGTTTTCAGAAACATCTTTCACATTGCCAAATAAAATGCCTAAGGTACCAATAATATTTTCTTTCGCTATCAATCCTGTAATTGTGGCAACTGCCCCTTGCCAATTCCCCCAGCCTAATGGGATAAATAGCACCGCCAACCCTTTACCTAGAAATGCTAGAATACTTTGACTTTCTGGAACGGGTTGAAACGTCACAGAATAATGTGACATGAACCAAATGAGAATACTGGAAACAAAAATAATCGTTCCTGCTTTTTTTACAAATGAGCGACATCGTTCATAGGCATGTCGAACCACACTTCTAAGCTGTGGCAAATGATAGGCGGGAAGTTCCATAATAAATGGTGCTGGATCTCCCGAAAAATGCTTGGTCTTTTTTAAAGCAATCCCTGATAACACAATGGAAGCAACCCCTAAGAAATAAGCAGAGGGCGAAACCCAACTTTGGTTAGGAAAAAATGCACCTGCAATCAGAGCGATAATTGGCAACTTCGCCGAACACGGCATAAAAGTCGTGACCATAATAGTCATTCGCCGATCACGTTCATTTTCAATCGTTCGACTAGCCATCACGCCTGGGACCCCACAACCTGTCGCAATTAACATTGGAATAAACGACTTACCAGATAGGCCGAATTTCCGAAACAAGCGATCCATGACAAAGGCAATCCGTGCCATATAGCCACAATCTTCTAAAAAACCTAAACATAAAAACAGGACGGCCAGTTGCGGTAAAAAGCCTAACACAGCCCCAACACCTGCAATGATCCCATCTAAAATTAAACTTTGCATCCATGGCGCTACTTGCCATTGCGCCAACCAATTTCCTACAAATTGAGGAACCCATTCCCCAAAAAAGACATCGTTTAACCAGTCTGTCCCCATTGTACCAACCGTTTGAATAGACAAGTAATAGACCAACCACATCACAAACGCAAAGATTGGCAACGCAAACCACCGATTGGTTACCACTCGATCAATCTTATCACTGTGAGTAAATGTCATTTCTGTTTTTTTCGTCGCACACAAAGCAATTAATCGAGCAATAAAGGCATAGCGTTCATTGATGATAATGGCTTCACTTTCATCTTGAAAGATTTTTTCAGTAATTTGAATGACTTCTTCAATTTCTTTTTCTTGAAAAGAACTCAATAATAATTGCTCTTTGGTTCGAACATCTCGTTCAAAAAGTTTTAAACTATACCAACGCTGTTGCGTTTCAGGAACAGTATTCCCTAAAATATCAACAATTTCAGCAAGTGCTGCTTCTAAGCGATTATCATAAGAAGGATAAATAACCTCTGTCTCTATGGCATTCGCTCGCTGCTTACTTTGTTTTAAAGCATGATCCAATCCACGATTCTTCAAAGCACTAATCTCAACGACAGGCACGCCTAAGCCATAACTTAACTTTTCACTATTCAATGTTTGGCCGTTTTTTTCCAACAAATCCATCATGTTTAACGCACAAACAACCGGTAATCCGGTTTCAATTAATTGTGTTGTTAAATAAAGATTCCGTTCCAAATTGGTCACATCGAGAATATTCAAAATCACTGAAGGTTGGTCCTCCAAAAGATAATCTCGTGCCACAATTTCTTCAGGCGTATAAGGAGAAAGAGAGTAAATCCCTGGCAAATCTTGAATAATGAGTGTCTTATCTTTCTTTGCCACCCCCTCTTTGCGTTCCACAGTCACCCCTGGCCAGTTTCCAACATATTGGTTGGCTCCTGTTAACATATTGAACGTTGTCGTTTTACCGCTATTAGGGTTACCAGCTAGTGCAATTTGCTGAGTCATTCGCTTTCCTCCTTCTCAACCAAGATTAGTTCCGCTTCACTTTTTCGTAACGTTAGTTCGTAACCACGTACATTGATTTCAATTGGATCGGCTAAAGGAGCTACTTTACGAATAAAAATTACTGTTCCTTTTGTTAAGCCCATGTCCATCAACCGACGTTTCACCGCTCCTTGTCCGTGGATCCCTACTATTGTAGCGCGTTCTCCAACTTTCAAGGTATCTAAGGAGACCCAAACTTTCTCATTCGCCGAGCGCTCCTCCACATGAATCGCTTGTAAAATCGTATCTGTCAGCGCAATTCGACTATTATGTAATAAAACAATACCATTTTGATTCTGATAATTGACAAGGACAACTGCTTGGCCTGCAACGACACCTAAATTGTTCAGATGTTTCTTTGTCTGAACATCTGCTTGGACGCTTTCGACTGTATAGACTTTCCCAACTTCTGCCTGCGCTAACGTAATCATTTACTTCCCTCCATGTGAAAAAGTTTCAAACGAAAATGAGAATCGTTCTCAATTAAAAGAATACGCTTGCTTACACGGAAAGTCAATGAATTTCTGGATGTATCTCCTGTTTTCTTCTATTTTCCTTCTATATAGAGACACTTTTTTCAGGTTACCATTTTTGAAAAAAAGTCAGCTCTTGTTTTTTATGTTACTAGCTACTGTAAAATTCCACTCATTCAATAACAAATCCGCTTATTTTTTCTTCTTGTGCCTAACTCAAATGTCAACACAATATTTAGTGTTTTTTCACTAAATGTTCTCTTTCAAAATTTTAATTTTTTTGTTTGTCAAACACTGACCAATGTGTTTTTTCTCCCAAAAACGAGGATTCACGTGTTTTCATTTTTCTTTCAAAAACACAAAAACTAGTATTATGAGAAAAACGCACCACAATATATAGTGTTAAAGTGTTGACTTTTTTCTACATAGATTTATACTAGTCTATGTAGAAAAAAAGAGGAGGAACTTTCAATGAACGTAAAAATCTTTTCAAAAAATAACTGTATCCAATGTAAAATGGCGAAACGTTTCCTAAGTGAAAATAACATCGCTTTTGAAGAAATCAATATCGACGCACAACCAGATGCTATCGACTGGTTAAAAGAACAAGGGTTCCAAAGCGTACCGGTAATCACATCTGAAGCAACAACCGTTGTTGGCTTCCGTCCAGACCAATTAAAACAATTGGCTAGCTAAGATGAAACTTGTTTATTTTTCAGTCACCGGTCAAACAAGGCGCTTTATTAAAAAATTGGATTTGCCTGCTTATGAACTTGAGCCAGCGAATCCTTTTTTTGAAATAAATGAGCCTTTTATTCTTGTCATTCCTACCTATGATGCAGAAATTACAGAGGTAGTGAATGACTTTCTTGATTATAAAAGTAATCAAGAACTGTTAGTTGGTGTAGCTGGTGGGGGCAACCGTAATTTTGCTGAATTATTTGTCTATACCGCCAAAGATATTGCCCGCGATTATCACGTTCCGCTTCTATACTCCTTTGAGTTTAGCGGAACAGACGAAGACGTGGAGACCTTTAAGAAAGTAGTGGAAGAAATTGAGTCTAAAAGAAATTAAAGATGTCAGCTATTTCAAACTGAATAACGAGATTAACCGTCCTGTTGATGGTCAAATCCCTTTAAATAAAGATAAAGAAGCACTCGCGGCCTTCTTTAAAGAAAATGTAGAACCGAATACACGTAAATTCAGCTCTGCTGAAGAAAAAATCAACTTTTTAATGAAAGAAGATTTTATTGAAACTGAATTCATCGAAAAATATTCAATGGACTTTATTGAAAAATTATATGCTTTCTTAGATGAACAACATTTCCAATTCAAGTCTTTCATGGCGGCTTATAAATTTTATTCTCAATACGCTTTAAAGAACAACGCCGGAACAGAGTATTTAGAAACATATGAAGATCGGGTTGCCTTTAATGCCTTGTATTTTGCGGATGGCGATGAAGAGTTGGCTTTAACATTGGCGGATGAAATGATCCATCAACGGTATCAACCAGCCACACCTTCTTTCTTAAACGCTGGGCGTAAACGTCGAGGTGAATTGGTTTCTTGTTTCTTAGTTCAAGTAACAGATGATATGAATAGCATTGGGCGTTCAATTAATTCTGCCCTTCAATTATCACGAATCGGCGGTGGCGTAGGGATTACTCTTTCAAACTTACGTGAAGCGGGCGCACCAATCAAAGGTTATGATGGCGCAGCAAGTGGTGTTGTCCCTGTTATGAAATTATTTGAAGATAGCTTTAGCTACTCTAACCAACTAGGTCAACGTCAAGGTGCTGGTGTGGTTTATCTAAACGTCTTCCATCCAGATATTGAAATGTTCTTATCTGCTAAAAAAGAAAACGCTGATGAAAAAATCCGTGTAAAAACGTTGTCTCTTGGTGTTATTGTTCCAGATAAATTTTACGAATTAACACGTAACAACGAAGATATGTATTTATTTAGTCCTTATAGTGTGGAACGTGAATATGGTGTGCCTTATTCCTATGTAGATATCACCAAAGAATATGATAACCTAGTGGCCAATCCAAACATACGTAAACGTAAAATTAAAGCCCGTGACTTAGAAAATGAAATTTCTAAATTACAACAAGAATCTGGCTATCCTTATATCATCAATATTGATACAGCTAACAAAAACAATCCGATTGATGGCAAGATTATCATGAGTAACTTATGTTCTGAAATTCTTCAAGTTCAAACGCCTTCTGTTATTAATGGGAAACAAGAATATGAAGTTTTAGGAACAGATATTAGTTGTAACTTAGGTTCAACTAATATTGTTAATTTAATGGAAAGTCCTGACTTTGGAAAATCTGTCCGCGCTATGACGCGTGCGTTAACTTTTGTAACAGATGCTTCTGAAATTGATGTCGTGCCAACTATCCAAAATGGAAATCGTTTAAGCCATACAATCGGACTAGGCGCAATGGGCTTACACACCTTCTTCGCTAAAAATCATATGGAATACGGCTCTGAAGAATCATTAGACTTTACAGACATTTATTTCATGTTATTAAATTACTGGACTTTAATGGAAAGTAACCAAATTGCGAAAGAACGTAACCAAGTCTTCCACAATTTTGAAAAATCAGATTATGCTTCTGGTGCTTACTTCGATAAATATATTGAAGGCAACTTTACACCAAAATTTGATAAAGTGAAAGAAATTTTTAAAGACATTCAGATTCCAACGGCTGAAGATTGGGCTGCGTTACGCGATGCTGTGAAAAAAGATGGTCTTTATCATCAAAATCGTTTAGCCGTAGCGCCAAATGGTTCAATTTCATATATTAATGATACTAGTGCCAGCATTCATCCAATTACTCGCATGATTGAAGAACGTCAAGAGAAGAAAATTGGTAAGATTTACTATCCAGCGCCTTATTTAGCTAACGATACAATCCCTTACTATACTTCTGCTTACGACATGGATATGCGTAAAGTGATTGATGTCTACGCAACAGCGCAACAACACGTTGATCAAGGAATGAGTTTAACCTTGTTTATGCGTTCAGAAATTCCTGAAGGCTTGTATGAATGGAAAGAAACACCAAAACAAACAACCCGTGACTTGAACATTTTACGTCATTATGCGTTCAACAAAGGGATTAAATCAATTTACTATATTCGTACATTTACAGATGATGCTGAAGAAATTGGCAGCAATCAATGTGAGTCTTGCGTGATTTAATGAAAAGCACTTAAATAAGGCGTTCTGCTTGAGCGTCTTATTTTTTAGGAATGTTCTCTTTTTAAACAGGACATTTTCAGATATACTGGACAAAGAAGAACGGCTGCACGCTCCTATTTGGACTCTGTAGAACGTTTTAAGCGAAGAAACGAGACAACTAGTCAAACAGACTGCTGTCCCAGCATACAGGAGGAATAACCATGGCAACGTATTATGAAGCAATTAACTGGAACGCCATTGAAGACGTCATTGATAAATCCACTTGGGAAAAATTAACCGAACAATTTTGGTTAGATACACGGATTCCGTTATCCAATGACTTAGATGATTGGCGGACTCTTTCCGATTTAGAAAAAACTACTGTCGGCTACGTTTTTGGCGGTTTAACTTTATTAGATACCGTTCAATCAGAAAGCGGCATGGATCAACTGAGAAATGATGTGCGGACGCCCCATGAAGAAGCCGTCTTAAATAACATCCAATTCATGGAATCTGTCCATGCCAAAAGTTATTCTTCTATCTTCAGTACATTAAATACAAAAAAAGAGATTGATGATATTTTTGAGTGGACAAATACCAACAAACATCTGCAATATAAAGCAGAACGGATTAACGAAATTTATAAAAACGGCACTCCGTTAGAGAAAAAAATTGCTAGTGTATTTTTAGAAACGTTTTTATTCTATTCTGGGTTCTACACTCCCCTTTACTATTTAGGAAACAATAAACTAGCGAACGTCGCTGAAATTATTAAATTGATTATCCGTGATGAATCAGTGCACGGCACGTATATTGGCTATAAATTCCAATTAGGATTTAATGAATTACCAGAAGATGAGCAAGATAAACTAAAAGACTGGATGTATAATTTACTTTACGAATTGTACGAAAACGAAGAACGTTATACAGAAGAATTATATGATGACTTAGGTTGGACCGAAGAAGTAAAAACCTTTTTACGTTACAACGCCAACAAAGCTTTAATGAACTTAGGTATGGATCCCTTATTTGCGGATACAGCCAATGATGTGAACCCGATTGTAATGAATGGTATTTCGACAGGAACTAGCAACCATGACTTCTTCTCTCAAGTAGGAAATGGCTATTTACTAGGAACAGTTGAAGCCATGAAAGATGATGACTATCTTTACGGTTTAGATAAATAGCAAAAAGCTAGAAACGATTAACGTTTCTAGCTTTTTATTTTACCAACTTCCTGAGGCACCGCCACCGCCGAATGAGCCGCCACCGAATGAACCACCACTGCCGCTACCAGAACTACTATGATTAGACGGATTGTATTGTGAGTTTAAATAAGCATACGTCAAAACACTACCATCATAACTATATAAAGTATCTCCTACTAATAAACGCCCAAAAGATTGTTTTTTTGCATTTGGATATATACTTAGTAAAGAACCACGCTTAGTGGCACGTCTTATTTTCCCTTTTGTGGCAAATAACGTTGCTCCATTAAGATATAAACAATAAAAAGAAGTCTTTTTCATCTTATTTAATACTTTCTTTGTCTGTTCTGAGTTATTTAGGACAGCCTTTGTTGGTAAACAATTCAAATAATCTTGATACATTTTTTTAACAAGTTTTCTTGTTCTTAAAATTTGTAAAATATAAACAGCACAAATGAGCATCCCAGCAATACTTGCCATTAAAAGAACATTTCTTTTCGTTGTGTTAGTGTTTAACTCTGTTTGTATATTTGTTAATTCATTATCCACTTGTGCGGTTTTTGAATTGATTGCAGCCGATACTTGATCAATAATTTTATTGAGACCTGTATTATAATCCTCGTCTCTAAAAGCCTCTTTTACTTCTTCATTATTAATAATATCATCCGCATAGCTATCCGTTAAAATACTCTCTAAGCCATATCCAACTTCCAAGCGAGACTCGCGATCCTCAATTGCCATTAGAAAAACCACACCATTATTTTTTTCACGATCCCCTACACCTAATTGATTAGCAATCTTATTGCTGTAAGATTCAACAGATTCCCCACTAGGTAACGCAGGAACGGTAATAAGCATAAATTGTGCGCCATTCGCATTTTTCAACAATTGTTGATTCAATTGAAACATTTTCTGTTTAAGTTGATTTGAGACAATACCTGCATTATCTGAAACATAGATATTAGCATCATTAATGTTCAACTGCCCATTCGTTCCAGTAATTGTCACTAATTCATTTTCACCAGTTATTTCTTGTTTAGAAAAGTTATTTATTGTTGTCTGGGTTGACGCTTCAGTCATTTTCCCTGCTAAAATATCGTCTCTCTTTTTTTGTAAGACTTGTTGCTTCTCTCTCAGTGCAGTTTGTTTTGCTTCATAGGAGATTCCCTTTCCTTCATGCCAAGCAGCCATTCCTAATATTAAAATCATACTTAAACTAATTACCACAACAATCGTTGTATTCCGCTGATGCTTTTTATAAAACAAACGAACTTTTTCTTGAATTTTTTCGACTTTTTTATCCAACCTTCCTCACTTCTTTCTTTTTAACCCAAATTTTCTATAAATTTTTTATTTAAATTTTACTTGTGGCACTTCTTTTCCCTGCTCTGTCGCAACATAGTTAGTTTTCTTCTCAAATCCTAAAAGTTTTGCAATTATTTTATCAGGGAATTTTGAAATCTGTTGGTTATATGTTTCAACAGCTTGTATATAGTTACGGCGTTCAACAGAAATTCGATTTTCAGATCCTTCTAATTGAGTCATTAAGGTTTTGACATTTTCAGAAGAAGCTAACTTTGGGTAATTTTCATTCAATACTGTAACAAAATTACCTAATCCTTTTTCAATTTGCTCATTTGCTTGCCCTTTTTCAGAAGAAGATTTTGCTCCTGCGTATGCTTTACGTGCTTCCGTTATTTCTTTTAAAACTTCTTTTTCTTGAGTCATACTGCCTTGAACACTACTGACAAGATTCGGAATTAAATCAGCACGTCTTTGCATTACATTCTCTACTTGTGACCATTCTGCTTCGACTTTATTATCTAAAGTAATCAATTGATTATAAGCTTTCATCACAAATGCACCAATAATCACAACGACAACAACAATAATACTAAGAAATTTATTTTTTTTATTCATCTTACTTATCACCTTTCTTTCTAACTCGTAATACAATCATAACTCTTTTGTAATCTTTTTGAAATATTAAACTTAAAAAATCAGTCCTAGGTCCTAGAAGAAAAGAGCGTGGGACAAAAATCACTTTGGATTTTTGTTCCACGCTCAAAACTGATAAACGGCGGGAACAGAACCAACTCCTTCGGAAATAAGCCGAAATTCTCCAAAAATTATAGAGCAATTTTCGGAAATTTCTTCTTATTTCTCGGAGCTAAACGGTTCTGTCCCGACCTCTTGTCATTAATTATAAATAGATGTTTCTACACATTAATCAATCGTAATTTTGTTACATTATTTGAAACAGATAGATCTTCGATAACATCGGCATACGTTAGGCCTTTAGGCAAATCAATAGTATAGATATTCGTATAGATTTTTGTATCATCCACCCAAGAAACATTGAAGTTCACATCATAAATTTCAATATGTTTTTCTTCAAAATACTGATTAATAAATTCTTTGGTTTCTTGTTTATGTTGATAGCGAATTTCTAATTTTTTGATTGTTGGTACGTGAATAATTCGTTTGACAATGGTTAAGGCAAATAATACACCGATAAAACTTGTTAAGGCAATCGTATAGTAGCCCATGCCCACCGCAATCCCTAAACCAGCAACGGTCCATAGTGACGCGGCTGTCGTCAATCCTGTGACACTTTGTTTCGTTACAATGATGGTTCCAGCACCTAAAAAGCCGATTCCACTTACAACTTGTGCGATCAACCTTGCTTGATCTGAACGAATGACCCCCGTCAAAGCCGGATTAGCTAACGCATCTTTCAATGCATTGATTGCAATTTGCGACTGAATTAACGCAATAATAGCCGCGCCCATACAAACTAAAATGTGAGTCCGCATCCCTGCTGGGCGATTCTTATATTGTCTTTCAAAACCAATTGCGCCACCCATCACCATCGCTAGGACTAACCGTAAAATAATTTCTGGAATTGTTAGCTGTAACATCCTTTTCACCTCTTCTTCTATTACTTCCAGTATAACAAAAAAAGGACTTGAAACATAAGAAAATCCTTATATTTCAAGTCCTTTTTCATCAACGATTATAATTTACTTGCAGCTGCATCATCAATGATTACAACAACATCTTGATGGTTTTGTAATGCACTTGCTGGCATGTCTGTTGTTACTGGTCCGTCAATCATTCCTTTAATGGCCTCTGCTTTTGCTTCGCCATAAGCCATTAAAATCATTTTTTTACCTTTCATGATTGAGCCAATCCCCATAGAAACAGCACGTGTTGGGACATCTTCTACTTTGTCAAAATAACGTTTATTTGCGTTGATTGTTGATTCAGTCAACTCAACGACATGTGTTAAGCTATCTAGAGGTGTGCCTGGTTCGTTGAAACCAATGTGTCCATTTTGACCAATACCTAAGATTTGGATATCTACTGGATGTGTATCGATAATTTTTTCATATTCTGCGGAAGCAGCATCTAAATCTTCTGCTTTACCATTTGGTACAAATGTTTCTTTAAATGGTTTTTTGTCAAATAAGTGTTTGTTCATGAAATAACGGTAACTTTGCTCATCTTCGCCACCTAAACCAACATATTCATCTAAGTTTACAGAAGTCATTTCTGTAAAGTCGACATCACTTGCTGTCATTTCTTTATATAATGTTTCTGGTGTACTACCTGTTGCTAAGCCTAAAACTTTCGCACCATTGTTCATACCTTCTTTAATTAATTCAAACGCTTTTTTGCCGCCTTCTTCTGCATTTGCTACACGGATAATTTGCATTTTGACACGCTCCTTACGGTTTATTTTGGTATAGTCCAATTATAACACCTTCTGAAAAAAATTTCTAGAATAAAAGAAAAAAACTTCTATTTCCATCAGAAATAGAAGTTTTCGAGCTTGTTTAACAGATTAATATTGTGGTGCGTTGGGATCCACATACGTATTTGGATCAGCATAAGCGTTTGGATCTGTGTACGTATTTGGGTCAACGTACGTATTCGGATCATAGGCTCCTTCTGCTGCTTGTTGCGTATTGCCGTTGTATTCTGTTTGACCGGCTGTGGTGTCCGCTGTGCTACTCGAACTAGTAGAGCTATTGGCACTTGAATCACCAGATTCACCAATCAGTGCAGTATCTGTAACAGCATAGCTAAACTGATTATAAAAGGCTAAATCTTTTTCACGTTCAGAAGCATGTTCTTTTAAACCAAGTTGTTTTCTAAGTGTTGTTTGTGTTTTGTATAAACTATTTGGATCTAGGACTTGATAATAAATATCATCAATAGTTGCACTGTATCCTTGTAATTGTTCAGAGTCAATTGTTTTAAAGGCAGACAAATATTTTGATTGGATGTCCATCATATCATCCCAAGTTAAGTCTGTTTTTACGTTGGCTTCAACAGCATCAAGAATTTTTCGATATTTTGAAACACCATCAAAACTCATGACTTTGCGCACGATTTTCTCAACAACTTCTCGTTGGCGGCGTTGACGACCCACATCTCCTTCAGGATCTTCGTGACGCATCCGCGCATAAGCCAAACCTGTCGTGCCATCTAACTTGATTTTACCTGCTGGAACAGTAATACCGTCCAACGTAAATTCACCAATCGTATTATCTACTTCAATACCGCCTACCGCATCAATCAGGTCTTTTAACCCTTTCATATTGATGGATACATAGTGATGGATGGGAATATCCAGTAATTCTTGGACTGTATTAATCGCCATTTCGGCGCCACCAAATGCATAGGCATGGTTCAATTTGTCTTGTGTGTCATTTCCAACAATATCTGTTAGAATATCTCTATCCAAACTGATCATTGTGGACTTGTTTTCTTTCGGGTTGATGGTTACAACCATTGTAGTATCTGAACGACCTTGTTCTGTTCGGCCTAAATCGCCTGTGTCAATCCCCATTAAAAGAACAGAGAATGGTTCTTGCGCATCAATATTGGCCGTGGCTCCTTTATTGGACTTACGGTTAACTGATTGATAGATCCCATTAATTGTTGAATTGGCATCTGAATACATCTTAATCCCGTAAGCACATACCCCAGCTACTACCACTAGCAAGACGCTCAAGAAGCCCAGTACTACTTTTTTCCATAGTTTCATAAGACACTTCCTCGTTTATCTAAGAATAATTCTTAATTCATGCCCTTTATTTTCTCATAGTTTGCTTATTCAAGCAATATTTTTTATTTTTTGGAACAAGAACTTAACACAATTGTAAAATAAAAGAGCGCTTTATCAAGGAACAATTGTTATTTTTGAGAAAGTGTTTGCAGAAATTCTTGATAATGTTTTTGTTCATTCGTTTCAGTGATAGTTATTTTCTCAAATGCACCATTTAGTAAATCAGTCAGTGATCCTTCAATCAAATGCGTAATCGTGGCATTCCCAATTAATTCCATCCAATAACTGCCATCTGACGTTTCGTGGACGACTGTTTTCACCATACCTCCAGCATTTTTGACGGTTATTTCTTCATAAAAAACACCATCTTTCAATAACGTATAAAGTAAACTGCTTGCGCACATAGCTGTCCCACAAGCACTTGTAAAACCTACACCACGTTCATACGTTCGAACAAATAGTTGATTTTTGCCAAGAATTTCAACAAAACTCACATTTATCCCTTCTGGAAAATATGGATTTTCATTATTTACATAGGTAGCGATTCGTTCAAATTCTGGCCCATTTAAGGTTTCGTGATCCACAAATGCTACAAGGTGCGGATTAGGCACTGCTACCGCTGTAAAACGAATGGTGTTAGATAAGGCTGGTACGATTTCATCAATTAATGTTTGGACCCCTAAATGCATTGGGATAGTGACTGCTTCAAAACTTACTGGCGAAATTTCCACTTGGTAAGTCGCTACTTCTTCAGCTAAATTGGGGGCTTGACGTACTTTCAAATCTGCAAACATTGTTTCAACTGTAAATGATTTTTCTTGGTTTTTTTCAGCTAAATAACGGGCAACCGTACGCAAGCCGTTCCCGCACATGCTTGCTTCACTACCATCGCTGTTAATCACTCGCATTCTAGCATTGGACGTGCCGTGAGTCCCTTCTCCTACCAAAAGTAACCCATCTGCTCCCGCCAATAATCCTGTTTCCCGCGAACATAACTGGATGCGCAATTGCTCAATTTCCTCAGCGGTTAAAGAACGCTCAAACTGTGTCTCATCCAATAAAAAGAAATCATTTTCTGACCCGTGTACTTTTTGCATCATAACATTCATTTTTTTAGCTCCTTCTTTATGTATCCGTTATCTTTCCCTACTTACTTTAGTATGCCATAAACGAACAACTATTTCGACCCTGGATTTGTAAAAGGAAAGAGTCAAATGACAGCCGTCATTTGACTCTTTCCTTCACAATTGGCAAATTTATTTTGCTGCTACAAAAAGTTCGTTTACTTTATCCCAGTTAACAACGTTCCAGAATGCTTCAATGTAATCTGGACGAACGTTTTTATATTTTAAGTAATACGCATGTTCCCAAACGTCAAGACCTAAAACAGGTGTTTGGCCATCCATTAATGGTGAATCTTGGTTTGGTGTTGAAGTGATTTCTAATTTACCGTTATTCACAACTAACCAAGCCCAACCTGAACCAAAGCGGCCAGTTGCAGCTGTTTTGAAAGCAGCTTTCATTTCATCAAAGCTACCAAATGTTTCATCGATTGCTTCTTTAATAGCGCCAGTTGGTTGACCACCAGCATTTGGTGCCATAATTTCCCAGAAGAATGTATGGTTTGCGTGGCCGCCACCATTGTTACGAACGGCTGTGCGGATATCTTCAGGAATAGTATTCATATCTGAAATTAAGTCTTCTACAGATTTTTCGCCTAATTCTGGATGTTTTTCAATCGCTGCGTTTAAGTTAGTCACATAAGTGTTGTGGTGTTTATCATGGTGTAAGTGCATTGTTTCCACGTCAATGTAAGGTTCTAATGCATCATAAGCATATGGTAATTCTGGTAATGTGTAAGTCATTTTTTAAATCCCCCTATTTTTTAGTATGTAACATACGTCTTTCATACAACTATTATGATAACAGAGTGAACCGCTTTCTACAAAATAGTTTGCTTGCCAAAAGAAAAGTTTTACAAAAGAGGGAGATTACCTTGTGTTTCCCTCATAAATTCGCTAGAATGACCTGTAGAAGAACGATGTGAGGAGTAAATAAATGAATACATTGCAATTATTTAAGCAGGCCTTTTTTTCAGTTTCAGAATTACGGCATGCGAAAAAAATGGCGTTTTGGAAAGTAATTCTCTATGCTGTTTTTTTAAGTGCTATTTTAGCACTACCTATTACCAAACAAGTCTTTTCTGTGCTACAAGAGGTGCAACAAGATGGCCAAAAAATTGCAGAAAAGTTGCCTGACTTTTCTATTGAAAATGGCACGTTGCAAACAAGGGCCAAAGAATCTGGCTTTATTTATCAAACCGACTCGATTATTTTTACGTTTGATCCAGATGGAAAGCGTACAGCCGCTGATGTCCAAAAAGATTTAATTGGTAATGCGTTTGGTTTAGCTTTTTTACAAGATGAATTTGTAGTCGCCTTACCAAATTCAGGCGCAACTGAATCAATTCTAGGCACCGACCAATTTATCTTCCCCTATAGTAAAGGAACCTTAGATGGCGTTAACGCTCAGAGTATCAAGACTGCGCTAAGTGAAGCAGCGATCCCCTGGTGGACAAAACTCATTGTCTTTTTAGTGGCTATCTACCCTGTTCTAATCGGTTTAGTTTTAGACTTACTGATTGCCGCTATCGGTGCATCTCTCTATTCAAAATTACGTTTTTATTCTTTACGTTTGATTGATTGTTTAAAAATTATTACGTATTGTGCTACCGTGCCAGTTATCTTAAGTGCTATTTTAAACTTCGTAAATCCGATGTTTAACGATGGCATCCTAGTTATTTTACTAAGTCTGTTCTTTTTCTTTGTCACAACCAAAAACGAACCACGGAATATCCCTGGTTCTTAAAAAAGGTGTTGTCTTTGAGACAACACCTTTTTGCTATTCTTCAAATTCTTCTTCATCTGTTAATTCAGGTAAGTCAATCGTGGTCACCGCAGATTGGCCAATTTGCGTTAAATATGCAGCTAATTCATCCACATTTTCCACAGGTGACACGGCTGCTTCAATTGCCATTGCTAAATTAAGTCCGGCGACCACTCGCAATTGCGGATAAGTGCCCATGGCCATCATAGCCACATTACAAGGTGTTCCTCCTTTTAAATCAGCTAATACAAGCGTCGGGACATTGCCAGCTTCTTTTAAGATTGCTGCCAGTTTTGCTTGCGTGCCGCTCAAGCCATCTTCTGCGGTCATTGACACAATCGCAGCATCTGCTAATTCCCCGACAATCATTTGAGTAGAAGCTAAGGTTTCTTCTGCCATCCGTCCATGGCTCATTAAAATTAATTTTGGTTTCATCATTTCCTCCTAAAAATACTGCTGATAAATTTTTGTTCGTGCTTTTAAAAAGCCACGTTCTTCACGAGTGGGATGAACCCGATTCGTTAACAAAATTAGGGCTTCTTTGGTTTCTTTTTTCATACCAATCGCCGTTCCAGTAAAGCCAGTATGATACAAATAGTCTACCCCAGCTTGCGTCTTTTTCACTTCCCAACCAAATGTACGTCCCCCTTGGTTCATAGACCAGAGAGCATCGAACATTTTTTCAGAAAATAATGGTTTGCCAGACGGGTAGCGATTGTTCATAAAACACTGAACAAAAGTGAGTAAATCTGGTAAAGTTGCAAATAAACCTGCACTGCCGATTGGCGCTTTCAGTTGATAGGCTTTCGAATCGTGGACCACTCCCTGAATAACGCCGCGTTGTTTTGTAATCTCTGTGGGCACTGCCTGGGCAAAATCGCTGACCGTAAAACTTGTATGCTGTAGGTTCATTGGTTGAAATACGTATGTTTGAAAACTCTCTTCTAATGAGCAGCGATCCAATACTTGAATAATTTCTCCCAATAAGTAATACCCTAAATCAGAATAAATGGTTTTCCCTCGTTCAGATAACGAATGCGTCAAAATGATTTCTTGCAAGCTTTTTTTTGTGACATTTTTCTTATCAGCAACATCAGCTGGCAGTCCGCTCTGATGCAGTAGAAGCTCCCCTATCGAACAAGATAGTCCTTGATAAGTAGGTAGGATTTCTCCCACAGTGGTTGAAAAAGCAAGCTGATTTGTATCGATTAATTGTAACATTCGATTTGTTGTCCCAATAACTTTCGTTAAGGACGCTAAATCATACAGGCTAGCTGATGAAACCTTTTGTCTTGCAAATGGACCAGTATTACCTAAAAAGCCCGTATACTGTTCTGATAAGCTATCTTCTGTGATCGTCCCCCAAGCGACACCCGGAACGACTTGCTGATTAATCAGTCTCTGAATTGTTTCTTGAATTGCGATTTGATTCATTGTTCACCACTTCTATGCTAAAACTTCTGAAATCCGTCCGTCATGTTCTGCTAATAGTTGTTTGGCTTTTTGAAAATCAACGTGGGCTTTCGCCATTACAATAGCTGGTGCCACTTCTAGCTGCGCTGCCTCCAAATATTCTTTGGCTTGCGATTCCTCGATTTCTGCTGCTTCTTTAATGATATTCGTGGCACGTTGCATTAATTTTTCGTTCGTTGGTTGTACGTTGACCATCAAATTTTGATAGATATTCCCTACTTTAACCATAATCCCTGTTGAAAACATATTTAACACCATTTTCTGTGCTGAACCCGCTTTCATTCTAGTTGACCCTGTAATGACTTCCGGTCCGACAATTGGCGCAATCCCAATTTCCGCCAATTGATTCATCGGACTTTGATTATTACAGGTCACGGAGATGGTTAGAGCGCCCACTTTTTTTCCGTATTCAATTGCAGAAACGGCATATGGTGTCCGACCACTAGCAGCAATCGCAATTACAACATCTCGGGCGGTCAATTGATGTTGCGTTAAATCTTCGATGGCTAATTCTTTCGAGTCTTCAGCGCCTTCAATTGCTTGATACATTGCTTTTTCACCACCAGCTAAAATACCAAATGCGCGTTCTGGCGACACACTATATGTGGGCGTTAATTCAATCGCATCCAAAGCACCTAAACGTCCAGACGTTCCTGCACCACAATAGATTAAACGGCCCCCTTTTTTAAATCGTTCTGCCGCTGCATCAATTGCTGCAGCAATCTGCGGAAGCACCTTTTCAATTGCTTGTGCTACCTTTTGGTCTTCTTGATTTATTAAAGTCACCATCTCTAATGTTGACACTTGGTCAATCTTTTTAGTCGCTTCATTTCTGGCTTCTGTCGTTAATCCTTCTAAATTCATTTGCTTGCACACCCCTACTTCTCTTTTAGACGGCTGACAAGTTGACTCGTTTCAATCATATTACGTTCAATTTCTGTGTCTAAATCATCTTGAATTGAACCTAAATACAGAACATCGCCAATTGCCATTGACGAAGCAATCGATGAAATAGCCCCAACTCGAATGAGGTGCTCATTATTGGGGACTAAAAGAACTTCATCGCTCAATGATCGCACGTTTTCTCCATCGTTACTGGTAATAAAAATAACCGTTGCGCCTCTATTTTTGGCAATTTCACAGGCAATTAAGGCTTCTTTTGTCAAACCACTATAGGAGACCGTGATCAAAATGTCTTGTGCCGTTGCATAATTTAAAAACTCCAACATCATGTGACTATCATAATTAAAAATTGCTTGGCGACCAGCGCGGTTAAACTTGTGATAAAGATTATAAGTCGTTAAAGAAGAGGCACCAATTCCAACCAAATGAATTTTTTCCGCTTTTTTAACATGCGCGATTGCTCGTTCCAAGGCTTGTTTATCCACTGTATAAAACAAATCCTCAATCGTAGCATTTAATAAAGATTCCACTTTCATACAAATAGTATCCACCGAATCATCTGCCGCTACAATTGGATCAATATCTTTTTTACCGTTACTGGCAGCTTGTACCGCTGCAATGGATAGTTTTAACTCTTCCCAGCTGTCAAATCCTAATTGTTTAGAAAAACGGGTAACTGACGCTGGAGAAGTTTCGCTATTGCTAGCAATTTCGTTTGCTGTTAATGAGAGAAGACGGGTCGGATCCTTCAGTATATAGTCTGCGATTCTCTTATTTACTTTGGAAAAGTCCTTATATTTTTGTCTGATTGAACGGATTGGCTCCATCTTCTCATCTCCATTTCTATTTTATGAAAGTTAAAATTGCTTCGTTTGGTTCAGAAGGGATCATCTGTGCGGTAATAGTCACCCCATTATCTGTTAAACGACGAACGGTTTGAATATCTTCATCGGTTAATGCAACAGATTTTTTAATTGCTCGACTGCCTTCTTTTTGAGAAATATTGCCGACATTGAAGCTCTGTAACGGAACACCGCCATCAATTAAAGCCGCCATGTCTGCAATGTCTTTCGTAATTAAAAAGACTTTTTCTTCATCATAATTGCCTGCTAAAATTTTTTCAATCGCTTTACGTTTTGATAAAATGGATAATTTAACTCCTGCAGGCTTAGCCATTTTTAAGGCACCAATTTGTAATTGATCTTTGACCGCGGCATCATTTACTACCATGATTCTTTGTGCGCCAACCGTATTTGTCCAAACAGTTGCAACTTGTCCGTGAATTAAACGCTCATCTACTCTTGCATGTACAATTGTCATAATAAATCTCTCCTATTATATACTATTTTTTTAAAATAAACCGCCAACCCAAGCCAACATTGGTTGTAAATTGCCTAAAACCATGCCAATTAAAATTAAAACAAAGATTAGCCGTGTTGAATTCATTTTCTTTTTCCCTAGTAACCAATAGGATAAAAGAACAATCCCTAAAGGAATTAATGCGGGTAAAATTTTATCCAACATTTCTTGAACAGATAATGTTACATCTCCCATTTTATAAGTTAAATCTAATTTGTAAGTAATTACCGAAGGAATCAAACCGCCGACCACCGTTAAACCTAAAATAGCTGCACCTTGCGTAAACAATTTCATTTTATCCGCAAATTCTGTCGCAATTTTTTTCCCTTGATGGTAACCAATCCAAGTGAATTTATAGCGAACCCAAAGGACCACTGCTCCGGCAATTAACGGGATCAGTAACCCAACAACCTGGCCCCCTTGCGCCATGTAAGCTGCAATCGAAAAAACAATCGCACGATAAATCGCGATAAAAATGGTATCACCAACACCAGCAAACGGACCCATTAGACCTGTTTTCAAACCAGTAATGGCCGTTTCATCTTCAATGCCAACTTCTTCTTCCAAAGCCATATCAGCTCCGACAATTAAATGTGACATGGCTGGCGTCGTATTCATAAAGCCAAGATGTGTCTTCAAGGCTTTCTTCATAGCTACTGGATCTTCACTGTATAGTCGCTTTAATGCAGGCATCATCACCCAAGCGTAACCAAGTCCTTGCATTTTTTCATAGTTCCAGCCCCACTGATAGCCAAAAAGATTACGGACGTAAACTTTATTAATATCCTTTTTTGTTAATTTGTTAGTCATCAATCTCAACCTCCTCATCATCTTCGTAAATAACCGTGCCACTTGTTGTAGCTGCGCCGCCTTTGTTATGATTCATCACATAAATCGCTGCTAAAGCCAAGCCAACCAGTGCGACACCTAAAACTGAGAAGAATTGGGCCCCATAAGCAAGTAACACGAACCCAATAATAAAATAAGGCCAGTATGTTTTAATTGGCAAGTAACGCATTAAAATAGCAATCCCCATCGCTGGTAAAATAGCGCCTGCTGCTTTTAACCCATTCATCACCCAAATAGGAATCCAATTGTTGATAGCGTTTACAACTTGTTCACCAAAAGCTAGGCCAATAAAAACTGGGATGACACGAGAAATCGTCCAAGGAAAAATTCCTAAAACATTGCAGCGCTCGACCCCTTTATAATTTCCTTCTTCCGCATAGCGATCTGCTTTATGTTGGAAAAACGTATTAGCCATTCTGCCTAAAATATCTAGTTGTGTTAATAATAACCCAATCGGAACCGCAACTCCGATACCATACTCTGCCCCTTTCCCTGAAATGATTGCATAAGCCGTTCCCATAATGGCCCCTGAAAGAAAGTCTGGGACTGTTGCTCCTCCATAAGTCGCTACACCTAATGTCATCAATTGAAGCGTTGCCCCAATCATCAAACCTGTTTGAACATCCCCTAAGACTAGGCCAGTAAACGTTGCAGCAAACAATGGTGTATATGGACCAATCTGAATAGAAATTTGGTCAAGTACACCAACAACTGTGTAAAGACATAAAATCAAAATAATACCAATCGATACTGTCATGCTTTCTCATCCTCCTTGAATGCGTTTTCTTTTTTGTATTTGTAGAATACCATTAAAGAAATATCATTTCAAGTTCTTTTTAAAAATATTTTTAAATGAAATTGCATTTCTTATATAATTTTTGTGCTATACTAAAAGAAAACGTTTTAGGAGTGATTATGTGCGGGTTTTGCTGATTTATTTCATAACTATTTTTCTATCCAATACAGTTGGGGCGCTCTCTGGGATGGGTGGAGGCGTCATTATTAAGCCTGTTTTGGATTTTCTTGGGTTCCATTCGTTAAATAGTATTGCGTTCTATTCAAGTGTCGCTGTTTTTGTCATGTCCATTTCTTCGACTTATAAACAGTATCAAAATGGTGTCCAAATTGAATGGAAAAAAGCCGCGAGTATTTCGTTTGGTTCCTTAGTCGGCGGTATGTTGGGTGATTTACTTCTTAATCAGGCGATTGCACTAGCGCCAAATGAAGAAAAAGTACAACTAATCCAATATATCATCATGTTGTTGACCTTGGTTTTGGTTCTTCTCTACAATCAATTTTCCAACTGGCACTTACACCTCAACGGATTGAGCATTTTTCTGATTGTCGGATTAGGCTTAGGGATTCTATCAACCTTTTTAGGCATCGGTGGCGGTCCCATTAATGTAGCTTGCCTTATTCTCTTTTTTGGAATGGATATCAAATCAGCAACTGTTTATTCCATCATTACTATTTTTTTCTCCCAACTCGCCAAACTTGGCAATATCGGCTTGACCACAGGGTTTGCGGTTTTTGATTTGACAATGCTTTGGGCTATTATTCCTGCCGCTTTATTCGGTGGTTATGTCGGCGGTCTTTTCAGTAAAAAATTATCTCAACAACGGGTCGCCCAAATTTATAGTTTAGTTGTTTTTTTAGTTATTTTGTTAAATATGTATAATTTGTGGACTGTTATCTAAAAAAGAAGCGCTTTGTCTATACGACAAAGCGCTTCTTTTTTAATTAAATCACAGTTAATTTAACATCTATATTATTTCTTGTTGCTTTAGAATATGGGCAAATTTCGTGGGCTTTTTTAACAAGTTCTTCTGCTTTAGCTTGATCTACCCCATCAATATGAACTTCTAATTCAGCACCAACGCTAAAGCCATCTTCTCCTTGGAATAAGGAAACACGTGCAGTTACTGTACTTTTACCTTCGACTTTTTCTTGATCCATCACTAATTCTAATGCACCGTTAAAGCAAGCACTGTAAGCCGCTGCGAATAATTGTTCTGGATTTGTTGTATTTTCTTTCTTGACACCTGGCGAAGCAACCGCATAAGAAAATGATTTATCCGGTGAGTGAACTTCTCCTGCACGTCCACCCGTATTAATGATAGTTGTTTCATAGATTTTTTTCATGTAAATTCCTCTCCTTTGTAAAGTTTTACACTTCTGAGAACTTGTTACTTACATAATTATTGTAGGAAACTTTGTCAGATACAGCAAACGTTGTGCTTGTGAATAATAAAAAATAACATTTAATGTTGTATTTTTGACGTAGAAAAAGAACCCATTCTATGATAGGATAAAGTGAACTTGTACATTTGTACACAAACTATTTTACAAAGGAGACTTTCCCTTGACACACTTACTTGATTATCAACCATTAAACCTCTACACAAACTATCAAGAAGCCGCAGAAAAAACACCAACTGTTCCAATTATTTTTGATGAATCCTTGCCTGCTTTTCCTGCACTTGGCTTAGAAACAACTTATGGTGAAAGCCATCAAGAAATTTTGAAACGGGCATATCAATTAGCCGCTTTAGGTGTAAAAAAAGGCGACAAAATTATTATTTATAAAAGTCCTAAATTCGACACGTATTTACTAGCTGTTGCAGCCTCATATCTAGCAGCCGTTCCTGTAATGGTTTCATACCATTTACCTTTTGAAACAATTGAAGTATTCGTTGATCGTTTAGAAGATCCTTATATTTTATTTGATGATGTGACTGCTGAAAAAGTTCAAGCTGTTCGTAACAGCTCTGCCAATAAAAAACTTTCGGTTGCTTCTCTTTTAGAAGCTGATGCCACGGAAGTTCCTCAAGACGAACTGACTAAAGACGAAATTGCCTACATGACCCACACCTCTGGAACAACAGGTATTCCTAAACTTATCTGTCATTCCAATCACTCTATGGGTTGGCGTACAAAATGGCAAAAAACCATTTTTACAAAAATTGCTGAAAAGAAATTAGTTGGCTTTCATATTTCGCCAGTTCATTCTCGTTTTAACATTGGTGTGTCTTCTTTAATGGCCATGGGCTTCCCTATGATGCCTTTAGCAAATGCTTCGAGCGAAAAAGTCGCTGAAATGTTCAGCACCTATCAACCAATCGCTGTAGAAACACACCCCAATAACTTCGTTCAATGGGTTCGTTTGGCCAAAGAAAAACCTGAAGCTTTCGCTAGTGTCCATTATTATCATTCTACTTTTGATGCAATTAACAACGCTACAATGGTGGCTTTCTTAAAAGCATCTGCTGCCAATGAACCAATTTTCCTACAAGTTTATGGACAAAGTGAATGCGGGCCAATGATCTTACGAGCGCATACTTTAGAATCCCTAAAAGATTCAGATGCTCGTGACATGGGTGTTGGTTTAGAGGATTTAACACAAGCTCGAATTACCGATGAAAAAGGACAAGTTTTACCTGCGATGACGGATGGCCATATCCAATTCCTATCAAAAGGACGGGCCTTAACATATTACAAAGAAGATGCCCGCTTTGCAGAAAATGTCTACGGCGAATGGTGGGACAGCGGCGATTACGGAATGTTAGATGAACGCGGCCACTTATTCTTGAAAGATCGCCAAGTAGATCTAATTGAAAACATCGACAGTAATTTAGCTATTGAAGATCATTTATTGGATGCATTAGATTTCTTAGAAGAAGTGATTATTGTCCGTGGCAAAGAAAATGAACCTCAGCCAATTTTAGCGGTTGTCCCTGGGGAAGAAATGGATTGGGACGCTTGGTGGACACAAGTAGCCGATTTACCACATTTAAACGAACCTATCATTATGGCTTTTGATGAAATTCCTCACACAGCTACTATGAAAGTGCAACGTTTACAACTAGAAAAATGGTTAAAAGAACAATAAAATAAGATTCTTTGTCAAATAACGTTGGTCAAAAGAACGTTTAGGCCAGCGTTGGAGCAAGTGGAGCAGAAAGCTAAAAAGTTAACTCGTTGTAGGTTATCTTAAGCTTTAAAAAGAGGGGCAGTCGTCGTTTTGACGGCTGCCCCTCTTTCTTTTGTCTACCGTTAATTAAATCCTTTTTGTGAAGAACTTGACATGGGATGGTTCCCACAAATTATACTTAGCTTATTCAAAGAATGGAGTGTGCAAGTATGAAAATTTTAATTAAACAAGATTTCGACGCGATGAGCGAATGGGCAAAAATGTTACTTCTAAGCACGATGAGCCAAGATAAACGAGTGAATTTATCAATTACCGCTGGCAAAACGCCAACACTTGTTTACCAAAAATTAGCCTCGATTGTGAAAAATTCATCTGACTTTGATAATGTTCATTATTATAACTTTGATGAAATCCCAGTTCCTCATCAAAAGGAAGGCATTACCCTGACAGATTTGCGGACGCTGTATTTGACACCTGCAGAAATATCCGAGCAAAACATCCATCCATTAACTGTTGAAAACTTTCAACAACAAGAACAACGGATTGCTGACGCAGGCGGCTTAGATTTGATGTTAATTGGCTTAGGAGCAGATGGTCATTTTTGTGGGAACATGCCCACTACCACTCATTTTAAAAATGAAACCTATCAAGTGACCGTCACTGGTTCAGAGCCTTGGTTTGTTCCTGAAATGATGCAGCCAGGCATGACCTTTGTTACGATGGGTCCAGCCAGCATCATGAAAGTTAAGCATCTTGTCCTAATTGTAAATGGTGAACAAAAAGCTCAGATGGTCAAACAAGTGCTCCAAGGACCTGTCACAGAAACGTATCCTGCCTCTATTCTTCAACTCCATCCAAATTTAACGGTTCTCTTGGATGAAGCCGCAGCGAGTCAATTAGAAAAATAAAAAATTGCGCCTAGATTATGCTTCTCTGCATAGTCATAGGCGCAATTTTGTTATCATTACATGATTTTTTGATACTGACTGTATTTTAGCAAATTCGTCTGGGAAAGTGTAACACCAATACCAAGTCCCTGAGGCACAGTCATTGTCCCTTGCTCTAAAACAAAAGGTTCCGTGATGATATCTTCATAAAAATAGCGTTCCGTTGCTGAAATATCACCTGGAAAGGAAAAGGTAGGCTGTGACGCAAATTGCAAATTCAATGCGCGACCAACACCAGACTCAAACATACCACCTAACCAAACCAATAAATCATTTTCTTGGCAAAATGTGGCAATCTTCAACGCCTCGTGAATCCCACCTACACGAGGAATCTTCAAATTGATACTACGGCAACTGCCTAACGCTAAAGCCACTTGGCAGTCTTTGAGGCTGCGAATATTTTCATCCAAACAAATTCTTGTCTTCAGTTCTATTTGTAATTGTGCGTGATCTAAAAAATCATCTGCAGCAAAAGGCTGTTCAATCATCGCTAATTGATAGTGATCTAAACGTTGCAATTGAGGCAAATCTGCCAATGTATACGCTGAATTGGCATCGACCATTAAAGGCAAGTTAGGAAAATGCTGACGAATCAAAGCAACGGGTTCCACATCATAACCGGGACGAATTTTCAGCTTCACTCGTTGATACCCTTTTTCTACAGCTAACTGAACTTGTTTAAGCAATTGAGGTAACTCTTCTTGAATCCCTAAACTAATCCCTACAGGAATTTTCCTCCGCGTTGGTCCAAAAAATTCAGTTAAACTCTTCTGTTGCCGTTTGGCATATAAATCCCAGATGGCAGTTTCTAACGCAGCTTTTCCCATCCAATGCCCTTTAACTTCTTCAAAAATCGTTGAAACCTCTTGCGGCTGTTCAATCGCTTCTGTTAAAAGTAACGGAATTAAATGCTGTTGGATGATGAAGCGTTCGGTTACCAACGTTTCTTGCACATAATCAGGTTGCTCAAAAGCCACTAATTCGCCAAACCCTTGATTTCCTTGCTCATCCGTTATTACAAATAAATCAAACGCTTTTTCTTCCAGGCGACCATAGCTCGTGACAAACGGTGTTTTTAAAGGCAAACGAACCTGATAGGTTTCAATTGATTGAATGTTCATTCAGATGGCTCCTTCCAATAACGCTGTCACCTTTTCATAGAAAATCGTTGGTTGTTCCAAATGGATACAATGTCCTGCTTCAGGAAAAATTGTCAGCCTCAACAACGGTTGACGTGCCTGCATTTTTTTCGCAATCCCAATAAATTTTTGATCTTCGCCGCCTACCAATAAATCGGTAGGAATCGGCTGCAATTCTGCTAGACGTTCCCAGTAACTCTCTTGCGCTCCTGTACCCATATACCACAAACTACTAGCCAATCCAAAGGCCGATTGGCTCAAACGTTCCTGACGAATGGCCATTTGCTGTGCCACAGACAAGGCTTTTTGCGTTTGAAATAACGGTAATTCTTGCCAGAAATCAATAAAATCCACCAGCGGTTCCTCTAAGAGACGTTCCGCCAAACGATGATCTTGACAGATACGAGCCTGACGTTCTGCGGCGGTGGCCAAACCTGGTGATCCACTTTCCAATAAAAGCTGCTGTACCTTTTGTGGATAATGTAATGCAAAACCTAAAGCTGTTCGAGCGCCCATTGAATAGCCTAATAAACAAAAGCAAGGCAAATTTAGCGATTCGGTTAGTTCAGCAAGATCATGGCAAACCTGTTTCATGGTATAACGCTCTGGTGCTACCAAACTAGCAGTCGCGCCATGCCCAGGTAAATCAATGCCTAAAACGTTATAAGGTGTTTGACTGGGAAAAACAGCTGCAAACGTGGCTAACGTTCCTGTGAAACCATGTAAACAGACTAGTGTCGTTCGCTTTGCATCAAAAGGTGTTAACCATTGATAATGGTACTGCATCCCCCGAATTAACCGTTCCATGAAATCCCCTGTCTTTCTACTCGTCTACCAATTTCAGCTAAAATTGATTCGTACAAATGAACATTCTCTTGGCGATTTCCTTTGACTTCTATCACTTGAAATTGTGGTTCTTCAGCCGCTGTTTGTAAAATTTGCTTGAGCTCCGCGATTGTTTTGACTTCTTGATACGAAGCACCGTAAAGTTCAGCAACTAACGAGAAATCTAAATCAAGCGGTGTTCCAAATAAAGGCTCGAAATCGTCCTCACGTAAAGTTCGTTGAGATAGAAAAGAGAAAATCCCGCCACCATTGTTATTTAATAAAACAATTGTTAACGGCAACTGATAACGTTTAGCCAAAAATAAACCATTCATATCATGATATAGCGCTAAATCACCAATCAGTAAAACGTTTTGCTGTGTCGGTGCTACGGCACTCATCCCTAAAGCAGTTGAAACAATCCCATCAATCCCGTTGATGCCGCGATTTCCAAACATCCGATAAGGACGACTATCCATAAATCGATCTAAGTAGCGGATAGCCATACTATTAGATACAAATAACTGACCGTTCTCTTTCATCGTTTGGTGAACAGCTAAGCTGGCTGTTGTTTCATTTAATTCTGTCGCGTTCAGCGTTTCTAGAAGAACTTCAGAGACCGTTTTTTCCAGCAGGAGCCATTGTGCTAACCAAGTCGCTTCTGTTGGTTTGACAACCGTTAGCAGTTGTTCTACAAACGTGGTTTCCTTTGCCTGAATAACCGTTTGTGATTTTTTCAATTGCTCTTGCCATTGACCATTTTCGTCCACAAAATAAAAAGTAGTCTCTGTCGTTGTTAAGCGTTTCAACCATAACATGATGTTTTTAGAAATTGGCAGCGAACCAAAACGCACTACCACTTCTGGTTCTTGTGGCAAGGTCGTCACATTTAGAAACAGATCACTGTGTGCAATAACAACTTCACTATTTTGCCCATGTGTCACAATGTTTGCTAAAGGATCCGCTAGTAACGGCCATTGCAAAGCTTCGGCTAATTGAATAAATAACGCCGCTTCCTCCTCTGTATGACTGCCACCGACAACCAAGACGCCGTTTTTCTGGTACCATTGATCCGCTAAGTGTTGCACTTGTTCTGTAGAAAGGATTGATTGGCCAGCGAATAAAGCCGTTTGTTGAGAACTCTTTGTTTTTCTCTCTAAGTCAGGTAATAATGGTTCCCGCAAAGGAAAATTCAAATGAACAGGTGCAGCAGGCGTTTGTTGCGCGAATGCTGCTCCTTTAGCGCCTTGCCAATAGGCGTAATTCAACATCTCTTCTGTTGCTTCTGGCAAAGCCATTTCAACAAATAATTTCACATGATTTTGATACATTTGTAATTGGTCCATGGCTTGAGGAGCACCAACTTGACGTAACTCATGTGGCCGATCCGTTGTTAAAACAACTAAGGGTACATGGCTAATATTGGCTTCGCAAATTGCTGGATAATAGTTTGCAGCTGCTGTTCCAGAAGTACAAAGTAAGACCACTGGTTTTTGGCTCGCTTTACTTAATCCTAAAGCAAAAAAAGCAGCGGAACGTTCATCGACATCGACAAAAGTTTGGATTGCGGTTTCCCGATGAAGTAATAAAGCCAGTGGTGTGGAACGGGACCCTGGACTAATGACTGCTTGTTCAACCCCGCTATTTTTTAAGCCTTCAATAAAGGCCGTTAAATAATCGGTCATTGTTTCTTGATGATTCATTAAACCTGCCCTCCAATTCCTCGTAACATCGGTTGAAATTTTATTTTCGTTTCTTCTCTTTCTAGCTCTGCTTGGGAATCCGCAACAATACCACAACCTGCATAAAGAACGCCTTGCTGACCAGCAAAGACACCTGAACGCAAGGCCACAGCGAACTCGCCACTATCATCATTCCCTGAAATCCAACCGATTGGCGCACCATATAACCCACGACTCCCTGGCTCATATTGTCGAATCCATTCGACTGCCAACTCTTTGGGCTCACCGCCTAAAGCTGGCGTTGGGTGTAGCTGCATCACACTTTCCAAGAACGAAATTCCCGGTTTACGTTGACCCGAGATTGGCACATAAAGATGTTGTACATCTCGATTTTCCAAAATAATGGGTGCTTGAATACTGTTTTCAGAAGTCGTCATCTTCGCCAACTCTTTCGCTAAACGTTCCACCACAATTTGGTGTTCTCCGGTATTTTTGCGGTCTTGCAAAAGTTGTGCTCCTAAAGCTTTCGTTTCTTCTGGTGTTTGACCCGTTTTAATGGTTCCTGCAATACAAGCGGTCGCAAACGCTTCTTTAGTACCCAACAGAAGTCGTTCTGGTGTTGCACCAATGAAACTTGTGTCATTGGCTTCCAAAGCAAACAAATACGTATTTTGTTGTTGTGCCATTAAATTAACGAGCACTTGGTTACTTCGAATTTTTTCAGGACTGCTCACAGCAAGTTGTCGAGCCAAAACCACTTTTTTTAAAGGGCCATCTTCTCTTAAGACTGCTACGGTTTCGTTGACAGCTTGTAGCCATTCAGTCACGGCAACTTCTTCCTTGTCAATCTTTGTTTCCGCTACAGCTGGCAACTCCTCACAGGTAGCTAACAAGCGATCAAACTGAGCCACCAAAGTCGACCAACGTTCCTCGACTTCTTGTTCACTAGAACCTGAAAAGTTCAGCGTTCCATAAATACGTGAACCTGAAAAAGTAAATAGAATACTTGGTAGATAAAACCAACCTTCCCCTAACTCTCCCCAGGCCTCAGTAGGCGTTTGTTCTGTATCAAAAGGCAAACCGCCAAACAGAAGAGCCCCCGTACCAGAAATAGACATATTTTGAAAACGAGTTGCCGCCTCTTTTTTTAAAAAGTTGTTCAATTGATGCGTTTCTGTTTCTGCGCCTTTTAAGATAGTTTCATATCCGAAGCCAACCAAAGCAAAATCTTTTTTCGGCGTTTGCCAAAAAAAACGTTCTCCTTGGTATGCCTTTTCACCAGCGGCAAAAATTGCCAAGGCTGTTTGTTCTGTTTCTAATGGAAAAACCCAACTGAACTGACGGGCATTCTTCTGATAGGCTTGTCGTAATTCATCAGGCAATTTCATCTGATTAAAAACGCCTCTCTTTCTTCTGTCATGAAACGATGTTTGGCAATCTTTCCACTCGCTGTTTGCGGGAAAGAATGACAAAAATAAATGCGTTTCGGTCGTTTATATTTTGCCAGTTTTCGTGAACACTGGTCTTGAATTTGCGCTAAGGTGAGTTCTTGGTCACTAATCACATAAGCAACTGGGACGGCTCCCCATTGCACATCTGGTTCTCCTACAACTGCCGCTGCTTTAATTCCTGTTATCGCCTGTAACACCTGTTCAACCTCAGTGGGGTAAATATTTTCACCACCAGAGATAATGAGTTCACTTAAACGACTAACCAAATACAGGTAACCTTGTGCATCTAAATAGCCCATATCGCCTGTTTTAAACCAACCATCCGCTGTCCATTTTTCAGGTTGACGATGGTTAAGGTAACCTGAAACAACGTTTGGTCCCTTAAGTAAAATTTCTCCGACTTGCTTTTCTGGCTGTTCTTGTCCTAGTTCATCAACAATTTTGATCTGCATATCTTTTAACGGTTGCCCAGCAGAGCCGATTTTCAGTGCCGCATCTTCAAATTTCAAGGCAACAACTTGCGAACACGTTTCCGTCATCCCATAAGATTGAATAACTGGAATCCCTTTTTCCTCACACTGCGCTAATTTATCCGGTGCAATCGGTCCGCCGCCCAATAGCATTCCTTTAAAGCTGGCGCTGTAGCCAGCCTCAGGATAGACAGACAATAATTGTTGCAACATTGTCGCAACCACTGAAATGACGGTTCCACGGCCTTCTTGTAAATCTTGTGTCACTTGCTGTTCATCAAATTTATCGTAAAGGCGAATACTACAACCTAAGACGAGTTGTCGAACAACAATCGACAATCCGCTAATATGAAATAATGGGACTGCACACAACCAACAATCTTCAGCAGTAATCCCCATATTTTCTTGAGTGCCTCTAGCACTGGCCAGATGATTTTTAAACCGTTGCAAGACCCCTTTAGGCTGTCCTGTAGTTCCTGATGTATACATAATAGAAGCCACCGACTCTAAGTCACTTGGCTGTTGAAACTCCTGATGTGAAAGACTATGCTGTTTTTTAATCATTGGCTGAACGTCGACAAAAGAAATTTCTTCTAACAAAGCCTGCGTTTCAGGCGCACCAATAATCGTTTTAACTTGCGCATCTTTTAACTGAAAAGTCAGTTCAGCAAGTGTCAAATGCGTATTTAAAAATAATAACTCTTTCCCCAATTCCCATAAGGCTAGAATTGAAAAATACAACTCTTTGCTGTTCTTACTGAATAAAGCCACACGTTTTTCTTCTGGTGCAAGCACCTGTTGATATGTGGCTACCCAATGGCTGACTTCTTGTTGCACTTCTAAAAACGTCCAAGATTCATCCTGAAAATAAAAAGCAGGATGATCGGGACGTTTTTGTACTTGTTTATTTAACCAAGTCATTGGTTTATGGGAATTTAGGGAATTGATCGAAATCTGGTGTCCGTTTTTCTTTAAATGCATCTCGGCCTTCTTGTGCTTCAGCCATTGTATAGTAAAGAAGTGTCGCATCACCAGCTAATTGTTGCACACCAGCCAAGCCATCTGTATCGGCATTTAAAGAGGCTTTAATCATCCGTAAAGCAATCGGGCTTTTGGTTAACATTTCTTCTGCCCACTCCATTGTCACATCTTCTACTTGATCCAATGGAACAACGGTATTAATCCAACCCATATCTAAAGCTTCTTGGGCAGAATATTGTTTACACATAAACCAAACTTCTTTTGCTTTTTTATGGCCGATAACACGCGCTAAGTAACCTGAGCCGTATCCACCATCAAAGCTACCGACATTTGGTCCTGTTTGCCCAAACTTAGCATTTTCCGCCGCAATTGTTAAATCACAGACTAATTGTAAAACATTGCCGCCACCAATGGACCAGCCTTTCACCATTGCGATGACTGGTTTGGGAATGACACGGATTAACCGTTGTAAATCTAATACATTTAAACGTGGAATATTGTCTTCGCCAACGTAACCACCATTACCTCGAACTTTTTGATCGCCACCAGAACAGAATGCTTGGTCACCTGCGCCTGTTAAAATAATAACCCCGACATCTTCTTTATCACGACTAATGTTGAATGCATCAATCATTTCCATGACTGTTTTTGGTGTGAATGCGTTGTGAACATGCGGGCGGTTGATAGTAATTTTTGCTACTTTGCCTTCTTGCTCAAATAAAATTTCATCATATTCTTTAATTGTTGTCCAGTTTCTCATTAGGAAACCTCCTTCATTAATCTCATCTTTTCTATTATACACAAGAATCGGCACTTTAGAGAAAAAGTCGCTTGAATTTTAAGAAAAAACATGGCTATTTCAAATTTTCTTCATTCCTGTATAATAAATAAAAAACCTTTTATTCTCTCTTTTATTAGAAAGGACTGATTACTATTCATCTTTTAGAGTATTTAGGCATCACGATTCAACAGGTTTCTGCTGAGAAATGTCAGCTTACTTTAGCGGTAAAAGACGTGCATAAACAACCCTATGGCCTTGTCCACGGGGGCTTAAACGGCGTCTTAATTGAAACTGCCTGTAGTTTAGGTGCGAACGAAAACGTTCCTGAAAACACTTTTGCTGTCGGCATAGACTTACAAGTAAATCATCTTCGTAGTGTCCATGATGGTAGCCTTACCGTGATTGCGACACCCGATCACTCGGGAAAGACCCTTCAAGTTTGGGAAGCAAAAATTTATAACGCAGACCACCAATTGACGAGCGTGGGGCGCTGTACCTTAACAAATCGACAAAAAAAACAGTAATCTTTACAGGTTACTGTTTTTTTGTTTATGGTTTTTAATAAGTAATTAGATTACTTCGTTTATTTAATTTTAGTACCAACCATTTGCTAACCAGAATGATTTAGCTGCATCCCATGAACCATAGCGACCTGCTACGTACTGATCTGCCACGCGTTCTTGGTTGGCAGGTGAATAGTCACCATTTAAATAAGAGGCAGATAATTGGTAACGACCGATATACTGACCGTTTGTTGCATCGTAAGAACCACTAGATTCACGTTGTGCGATCCACTCTTTTGCATCACTGCTTGCGGCAGGTGCTGCTGGTTGCGCTACTTCTTGAGCAACAGGTTGTTGTACTTCTTGTTGTACTGGTTGTGCAACAGGTTGTTCAACTACTTGTTGAACTGGTGCAACTTCTACAGCTGGTGCTGGAGTATTAGCAACTTCTTTTTCTGAACGAATAACTAATTGTTCTCCTTCAAAAATTAAATCAAGGTTTGGCAATTTGTTATCAGAAGCAATTTTTTGAATTAAGCTATTGTCTCCTGCAAATTGATGAGAAATTGTTGATAAAGTATCTCCTGCTTTAACTGTATATAAGCTTTCTGCGTTTGCGTCTGTTCCTAAGAATAATCCTAAACCTGCGGCCAAAGTTGTTCCAAGTAAAATCGTTTTGATTGATTTCATGTATGTTTCTCCTTTGTAATTAAAAATATTTGATTGTTGCTCTTAGCTCTCGGCAACAACCACGTCTGCTTCGCTTTATCGAAACGACTTCACATACTTTATCATCGAATGGCCGGCCGTAGGTGAATATCTCGTGACAATTTATTACTAGAATGTCGGTTTTGTTACATTTTGTAATAAAAAGCTACTGGAAGCTTGATATTACCCTGTTTATATTTTGCGAAAAAAAGTTAAAAAAACAGGATTTTATTTTCTAGAAACCGTTTTCTAATCCTTGATTAGCCATTAAATGTCGGTTTTTTTACATTCGTTTCAGTCAAAAAGTAACAAAATGTTAAAGATACTAGACATGAGAATGTTTTTTTTAAAAACTCACGCCTAAAAAGAACAGGTGTTTTCTTTGAATTTTTTTATCATTCACTATTTTTATTTTTCCTTCTATTATATAGATAAATTTTTTGTCGTATTCGCTTTTTCGATTCTGAAAAAACACTAAGCACTTCCTATTGAAAAAAAAGAGTTAAACAAAAAAATCTTATATTTTGCTTGTTATTTATTCATTTTAATCTTATTCAAAAAAGGAACAGCTAAAGCAACTACGAAAACAAAGTATTGAAAATAAAGCAGAATAAATATTCATTTTTATTGTAATTCACGAATAAAAAACAAATAATCACTCGAACGCTTGTTATTTAAAAACGTAATCAGTTTTTTCTCTTTCTATTTTCCAATCTATGAGTAATAAAATATATGAATCTACATTTAAGTCATTTTATTATCAAATATTCTGAATATTATAAGAATTGGAGTTTTATCTATGAGTGACAAAGAACAACTTGAGAAATTAGACAAATCCTTTCTGGGACAACCGAAAGGACTAGCAACACTGTTCTTCACAGAAATGTGGGAACGTTTCAGTTACTACGGCATGCGTGCTATTCTAATGTATTACATTTACGATACCGTAGCCAATGGCGGTTTAGGTCTCCCCAAAGCAACTGCCTTAGCCATCATGTCCATTTATGGATCAATGGTTTTCATGTCCAGTATCATTGGCGGTTGGGTCTCTGACCGTGTCTTAGGTTCAAGGAAAACTGTTTTTATTGGTGGTTTGTTAATCATTGCTGGACATATTGTTCTCGCTACCCCATTTGGTGTCCCCGCCTTATTCGTTTCTATTATGTTAATTGTATTTGGGACTGGGATGTTAAAACCAAACGTTTCAGGGATGGTTGGCCATCTTTATTCAAAAACTGACTTACGTAGAGATGCAGGCTTCTCCATTTTTTACATGGGGATTAATATCGGAGCCTTAATCGCTCCCCTTGTTGTCGGAACTTTAGGACAAGAATATAATTATCATTTAGGCTTTTCCGTTGCTGCAGTAGGGATGTTCTTCGGGCTACTACAATATTATTTCCAAGGACGTAAATCTCTGGCTGGAATTGGTCAGGCCCCAACTAATCCAATGTCTAAAGAAGAGCAAAAGAAATTTGCTAAAGCATTTATGTTGGCAATTGTCGTTGCTTTACTTATTTTTGGTGGCGCCTATGTCACAGGACATTTAACAATTGATTTCTTTATTAATACCATCAGCGTGTTAGGAATCCTGTTACCTGTTTATTATTTCAGCAAAATGTTAACGTCTAAAGATGTCACTGCTGAAGAAAAACCAAAAGTTCTGGCTTACTTGCCATTATTCTTAGCAGCAATTGTTTTCTGGTCATTGGAAGAACAAGGTTCGTCTATTCTTGCTCTATTTGCAAATGAACGGACGCAAACGAGTTTGTTTGGCTTCCCGATTGCCGCTAGCTGGTTCCAATCATTAAATCCTGTATTCGTAGTTATTTTGACCCCTATTTTTGTTACATTATGGACAAAACTAGGTAAACGTCAACCATCAACAGTTGTGAAGTTTTCACTAGGGCTAGTCTTTGCTGGTCTTTCCTTCGTCCTATTAATGTTGCCAGGTATACTTTATGGTACCGAAGGACGGGTGAGTCCACTTTGGTTATTCTTTAGTTTCTTCATTATGATTGTCGGAGAAATGTGTTTATCTCCCGTTGGCTTATCGATTACTACAAAATTAGCACCGAAAGCTTTCGAAGCTCAAACCGTTGCTATTTGGTTATTAGCAGATGCCGCTTCACAAGCCATTAACGCTCAAATTGCTCGTTTCTATACACCTGGAACAGAGTCAGCATATTTTGGGATTGTCGGACTTGTAGCTGTCGTTGCTGGGATTCTCTTATTCATTGTGAAAAAACCAATCCAAAACTTAATGGGTGACGTCCGTTAAACCGTCAAAAAGTTGCCTTTCTCTTTTTTGAAAGGCAACTTTTTTATACAGCGTTTTGATAACGTTTTCATCAAGTGGTATACTAAATAGAAGGAGGACGAGGACATGCGTTACTTAATTGGCGGTATTTTTTTATTGATTAGTATCTGGCAATTCATTGTTACTGGACGGACATTTTCCTACTTAAAGAAAGAGAGCGGCAAAAGAACCTCACCATTTATTCTGTTAGGACTATGGAGTAGTTTAGTGTTTGCTATTATTTCATTTGCTGTGGCGATTGCTTCTTTCTTTTATGTGAGTTTTTAGTAGAAGGCTAGCCATAAGTAAAGGAGCGAGATTGCTAATCTCGCTCCTTTACTTATTTATTATGGTTGTTTTCCAATATAAGCTAAAATCCCACCATCAACATATAAGATATGTCCGTTAACAAAGTCAGAAGCGTTAGATGCTAAGAAAACTGCTGGGCCAGCTAAGTCTGCTGGTGTGCCCCAACGATTAGCAGGTGTTCGTCCCAAGATGAATTCGTTAAATGGATGCCCTGGTTCTCTTAATGGCGCCGTCTGTGGCGTTTCAATGTAGCCAGGTCCAATCCCATTACATTGAATATTATATTGTCCATATTCAGAAGCAATATTTTTCGTTAACATTTTTAGTCCGCCTTTTGCTGCCGCGTACGCACTAACTGTTTCACGACCTAGTTCACTCATCATTGAACAGATATTGATAATTTTGCCATGACCCTTTTCAATCATATCTGGAATAACCGCTTTTGCCATAATAAATGGCGCATTCAAGTCAACATCAATCACTTGACGGAACTCTTCTGCTGACATCTCCACCATTGGAATTCGTTTAATAATTCCCGCATTATTGACTAAAATATCAATAGAGCCGACTTCTTCTTTAATCTGAGCAACCATCGCTTGAACTTGCTCTTCATCAGTGACATCACACACATAACCACGTGCTTCAATCCCTGCAGCCCGATAATTTTCCAAGCCTTGTTCAACTGATTCAGGAGATAAGTTATTAAAAACAATTGTTGCTCCTGCTTCAGCTAGGGATTTCGCAATCTCAAAGCCAATCCCATAAACAGCACCTGTAATTAACGCTACTTTTCCATCTAATTGAAAATCATTCATTTTAAATTCCATGTTTTCTCCTCTTTCTTTAGTTTATTTTAATTGATCCATTGCAACCATATCCATGTCTGTGTACGTAATATTTTCTCCGCACATGGCCCAAATAAAGGAATAATTACTTGTACCAACCCCAGAATGAATTGACCAGCTTGGTGAAATAGCTGCTTGTTCATTACTCATTACTAAATGTTTCGTTTCGTCTGGTTTACCCATCATGTGGAAAATCCGCGTATCTTCTTCCATATCAAAATAAACATACGCTTCCATACGACGTTCATGTGTATGACAAGGCATTGTATTCCAAGCGCTACCTGGTTCTAAAATGGTGTAGCCCATTTGTAACTGGCAACTTTCACAAACGTTCGGATGAATGTATTGGTAAATTTTACGTTGGTTCAATGTTAATGGATCACCCGTTTCCATTGGGGTAATTTCATCAATACTAATTTTTACGTTGGGATATTTATGATGTGCTGGAACACAACTAATGTAAAATTTCGCTGGATTATCAGGGTTTTCTGAAGAAAAACGAACATGTTTTGTTTCTTTCCCAATATAATAGCCATCTTGTTTTTTCATTGTTTCTTTGGCGCCATCAATTTCAATAAAGCCTGGTCCCCCAATATTAATAACCCCTAGTTCACGGCGTTCTAAGAAATAGTCAACCCCTAATTCTTTGTCCAAAATAATTTCTAATTCTTCTGTGGTCGGTGTCACACCACCAAAAATCATCCGATCATTATGTGTGTAGGTTAAGCTGATTGCACCTGGAATAAAAACTTTCTCTACTAAAAATTCATCTCTCAATTGTTCTGTTGAATAGTGACGGATATCCGCCGGACTATGTGTATAACGTGTTTCCATATTTTGCATAACTAAAATCTCCTATCTATTTATTTTTCCTGAGCCCGTTGCCAAAAAAGCAAGGACTTCTTTTTGACTAAATTGATTACAATCACCATGGACAGTATGTTTTAACGCACTAGCCGCTGTCGCAAAATCAATGCAGGTTTGTGGATCATAGGCAGCTAATAAACCATGTAAAACCCCACCAGCAAACGCATCACCGGCACCGACACGGTCAACAATCGGTTGTAATCGATGACATTTGGACGTATAATACGCACCTTTGTACCATAGCGTTCCGATTAATTCATTATCTGTCGCTGAGTGTACTTGACGTTTGGTTGAATAAAATACTTGAATGTTGGGATAACGTTCTTGCATTTTTCGGTAGTACCACGTTAATGCGTCTTCAAGTTCTTCCTCTGGTTCTGGAATCTCCAGTAAATAACGAGCATCTAATACCCCAGCTGAACAAATATCAACAAATGGAAGAATGGCCTTCAATGCCACGCTCGCTTCTTTCTGGGACCAAAGTTTCCCTCGATAATTAATGTCAAAACTTACTTGGCACCCTGCTTGCTTCGCTGCTTTAACTAGCGCAACCGTCATACTTTGCCACGTTTTTGATAACGCCGCTGTAATTCCTGAAATATGAAAGATCTCTACTCCTGAAAACAGCTCATGTAAGTCCCATTCCATTTCTTCGATTTGAGCAAAGCTTGAACAGGCGCGATCATAGACAACACTGGCTGCTCGTTCTCCTGTACCAGTTTCCAAGTAATATGTTCCTAGGCGTGTTCCGCCAGTTCGTACAAATTCCGTTGAAACCCCATAACGACTTAAATGCTTTTTGGCGGCTTCTCCTAATGAATTATCGGGTACTTTACTAGCAAAAGTCACTTGGTGGCCATAGTTCGCTAACGAAATCGCTACATTCGCTTCACCACCGCCGTAATGTACAGCGAAATTTTCTGTTTGTGCTACGCGTATTCCGACAGGCGTGGACAAACGCAACATGATTTCTCCCAATGTTACGACTTTCCCCATGTGCCTACACCCCTTTGATTGCTTGGAATTTTTCCATATAGGCTTGGGCAACCTCACGAACTTTTTCAAAATCCCCAGTTGCTGCTGGCGCTAACAGATTGCCACCAACACCGACGGCCGTCACACCTGCAGCAAACCACTCGGCCATATTTTCCAAACTGACACCACCCGTTGGCATAATATTTAACTGAGGCAATGGCGCTTTAAATGCCGAAATAACTCTCGGTCCATAAACACTTCCCGGAAATAGTTTAATAATATCTGCTCCGCTTTTCAGTGCTTCTTTCATTTCTGTGATGGTCATACAGCCTGGCAAGTAGGGAACTTGATATAAATTGCAAATTTTAGCGGTTTCTTCATCGAAGCTTGGACTCACAATATATTCAGCCCCTGCTACAATAGCTAAACGAGCAGTCGTAGCATCCAAAACTGTCCCCGCACCAATGACTACGTCAGGATTTTCTTTGTATAACGCAACTAATTCCTGAATCACTTCTGTTGCTTGAGGAACAGTAAAGGTTAACTCAATCCCCCGCATACCGCCTGCTACAATAGCTTGACTAGCTTTTAGCGCTTCCTCTTTTGTCTTTCCGCGAACCACAGCAATCACGCCAGCATTTTCTAATTTTTGTAAAATTGATACTCGCTTCAACAGACTCCCTCATTTCTTATTTAGAAATATATATTTATTATAAAGAAATTCACAACTTCATTATACAGATAAAAAAAGAAAATGCAAACGTTTTTATAAAAATAAAAAAAGAAAGCCAAACAAAAATCTCAATCGACTTTTGTTTGGCTTTCTTTTTATACTATAATTTCGCTTCAATCGCTGCTTTTGTCGCTAAAAGGGCTTGATTAATCGTCGTTTTATTTTCCTCTGTCAAACGATATTTCGGCATGCTTACACTAAAAGCACCCGCAATTTCGCCATCTTTCATTAAAGATACTCCGCTACAGAAAATATCTTGTTCAATTTCTTCATCATCGTAAGCAACCCCCGTTTGTTGCACTTGTTTTAATTCTTTTTTCAAACGCAAGGGATTGGTAATCGTATTTTCGGTATAGGGAATTAATGTCTGCGTATCTAAATATTGTTGCACTTGTTCTTCCGAAAATTCTGCTAAAACGGCTTTACCCATGGCCGAATTATACAAAGGTCGAGTAATTCCCACTTTCGAAGACATGCGAATCGTTTGATTTTTCGGTTCTAATTTATTGATATACAGAATTTCATTATTATTTAAAATCCCTAAATGAATGGTTTCATCGACCGTATTTTGAAGGTTTTCTAAATAAGGTACCGCAATTTCAGCTAAATCGATTTGCTCCACACTTTGATTCGCATAGCGAATCAATTTTGTTCCTAAGCGGTACGTCTTGTTCGTGTCTTTTTGAACATAGCCAATTAATGTTAAGGTTTCTAAAATTTTGATTGCCGTTGATGCCGTCATTTCGGTATTCTTTGCAATTTCCTGTAAGGTTTGATCGGGTTGTAAACTTAGACAGTCCATGATTTTAGCCGCTTTTAACAAGACTGTTCCGTAAGGTTTTGTTTCTTTCATCGAAACCCTCCTTTTCCATATAAGAAATTATATAGAAAAATAAAGAAATTGCAAGAAAAAAAGAACTCGAAGATTCATTCAGTAACGTTTTACTTTCACTTCAGGTCTTTCTCCCAGTCCTATTTCATTCTTATTTTCTTTTCTTTAACTCATCAGAAACATCTGCATCCTTAGGAATTAAAAGATACTCACTGACTTCTGTGGTTTCATTAAATACGACATATAATTTTTGTTCTTCATCGAAATCGCCCAAATCAATCGCTACGTAATTGGGACAAACTTCTGAGATACCATGAAACATTTGACTAAAGATTTTTTTCGTCATCCCCACATTACGATGCTGCTCTTCTGCTTTTTCCACCGCACTTTGTAACGTATATCCTTCATCTAAAAAACGCTTGATCCAATGCACTTTGACGACTGTATGTAACCGATATTTCCGTGGACCGTTTGCGTCTTTCGCAATAGAAGAAATATACCCTTTTTCTTCCCAATAACGAAGTTGACGTGGTGAAACTTCAGCAATTTCACTTAGTTCACTAATTCCTATCAACAAATTTTCTTCATTTAATAAACGCTGAATCATTTTTGACCACATTAGTTTAACTTCCTTTCCCTTATCCTTTCCTTAATTGTAGTTTTTTTTACACCTTTGTCAAGTAAGTTGACAAAGATTCTAATTAGTTGTAAAGTAGTTAATACAATTTAATTTGAAACTTACAGAAAAAGGAGCGATATATGTGACTTCACAACAACCTGTGGATATTCACGGAAAACCTTATAACCGGTCGTTACTAGTCGGTGTTTTACTAATCGGAACATTTTGTACGATTTTAAACCAAACACTTTTAACGACGGCCTTACCTACATTAATGAAAGAATTTGATATCTCAGCTTCAAGTGTACAGTGGCTAACCACTGGATTCCTACTTGTGAACGGCATTATGATTCCCATCAGTGCTTGGTTGATTAACAAATTTAGTTCAAAAAAATTATACATAACAGCGATGTCAACGTTCTTAATCGGAACCATCATCTGTTTTGTAGCGCAAGACTTCGGCATGTTATTGACTGGACGTCTTGTTCAAGCCGCAGGGGTCGGCGTATCTATGCCTCTTTTACAAACAATTATGCTTTCAATTTTCCCGCCTGAAAAACGTGGCGCTGCCATGGGCACAACGGGAATTGTTATCGGATTAGCACCCGCTTTAGGTCCAACATTATCTGGTTGGATTATTGATTCTTATACATGGCGTGACCTTTTTGGGATGGTCATTCCAATTGTCGTTTTAGTCCTAATTTTGGCTTCATTCTTAATGAAAAATGTCATCCAATTATCTAATCCAAGTATCGATGTCTTATCGGTCATTCTTTCTACTCTCGGCTTTGGTAGCTTACTTTACGGCTTCTCAAGCGTTGGTGATAAAGGTTGGGGTAGCCCGCAAGTCTATGGATTCTTAATTGTTGGTGCGATTGTTTTATGTCTTTTTACATATCGACAATTGCATTTAGAACAACCTTTCTTAGAACTACGCGTTTTTAAATCAAAAGTCTTTACTGTTGCGGCCATTTTATCTGGCGTAACCAACATGGCAATGATTGGTGCCGAAATGGTTTTACCTTTGTATATCCAAAATATTCGTGGCGAATCTGCCTTCCATTCAGGGTTAATGCTTTTACCAGGAGCGTTAGTCATGGGACTTATGATGCCAGTAACTGGTCGCATTTTTGATAAAATTGGTGCCCGTCGTCTTGCGATTACCGGGATGTTTATTTTAACAGCTGCAACGTTACCGTTTGCTTTCTTAACAAAAGCAACACCTATTATTTATATCATTGTCCTATATGCGATTCGGATGTTTGGTATTTCGATGGTCATGATGCCTGTGACAACTTCTGGCATGAATGCTTTACCAATGAATTTATTAAGTCACGGAACTGCTGTAAACAACACCTTCCGACAAGTAGCCAGCTCAATTGGAACAGCTGTTTTGATTAGTGTTTTAACAAATGTTACCAAAGGCGGCTTACCTGCATCAGACTTATTAAAAACAGCCCCACTCGCTTATCGCGATCAAGCAACAAACGCAACATTAAACGGCTATCACGCAGCCTTCTTCGTGGCAACAATCTTTGGCGTTCTCGGCTTGGCGATTACTTTCTTCTTAAATAAAAAAGAAGCGATGCCGGTTAAGGAAGTAGGTGCAATGAAATAATGATTATTTTTCTTTTAATCCTTTGCGTGTTAGGCTTTGCCTACACAAATGTATTTGGCCGAAAAGTCTGGCATAAATTCTGTATGGTTATTTTTGGTTTAGGCTTCTTAGCTTCGTTAAGTCTTATCGTTTTAAACGATAAAGATCATTTTGGTATGACCGAAGTTACTCAGGACAAAACGTTTGAACTAAAAAGCAGTAGCGCAAGCAAAGATGGCCCCAACATGTTATTGTACCAGCCGTTGGGCGATGGTTCCGAAAAAGTTTATTTATATAACACACCAGATAAAAAGAAACTACAAAAAACAGGAACGGAAAACGTCACAAACACAGTTCAAAAAGATGCTCAAAAAGCCACATTAGTCCAAAAAACGACGAAATGGTCCTATCAAGAGTCTTGGGGCAAAACACTATTTGGCCTTGCTGACAACGATAACCAATTTGCAAAACAAGAAAACACCTTCAACGTTGCTAGTGACTGGCTAGTTTTAAGTGCTGATCAAGCCAAAAAATTAGGCGAATATATGGAACAACATGCCGCTGATATCAAAAAAGAAGGGACTGAAACAGTTGGCAAAAAAATGATGGCCGCTATGATGGCGAATCCATCAATGTCCCAAGAAGAACAAGCGAAACTCACCGAACAATATACCAAAGAGTTTCAACAAGAATTGATTCAGAAAATTCTTAGTGATATGAAATAAAAAAGCGAGCTTGATAGGATCATCAAACAAGATGCGACTACCAAGCTCTTCTTTTTAATTATAAATCGCTTTAATCGGATCCATCCTCGAGGCACCAATTGCTGGAATAATCCCGAAAAAGATACCTGTGAAGACCGAAACCAATGTTGAAATGGCAAAGATGGACGGCGTAATAATTGGCGTAATCGAAATATACCCACCGACCACAGTTGCCAATAAGTAGCCGCAGCCGACACCGATCAAACCACCAATCAATGTGATAAACGCTGCTTCCATTAAAAATTGGAATAAAATGACTCGTGGTTTAGCACCAATGGCCCGACGAATCCCGATTTCTCGTTTCCGTTCCGTGACAGACACATACATGATGTTCATGACGCCAATTCCCCCGACTAATAGGGAGATTGCAGTAATTGCCATCAGAAACATTGTCATACCCGTGACCATTTCTTCCATTTGTTGTTGGAGTTGTTGGTCTTGGTCGTTTTCTTTAAACGTTCCTTTCACTTCAGGATGATTTTCACTTAAAATGGTGATTGCCTGTCCTAAAATTGCTTCACGGTCCGCTCCCTCACGAACTTTAATATTGATGCCACTAATTGCTTTTGTTTTCGCTAATTTATTGTATGATTCTCGAGAAACAAAACTGCTCATAGCAGTTGCCCAATCATCGTTCATACCCAAACTATCTAAATCTTTTGGTGCTAAAATACCAATCACCTTGTACATATAACCACCAATTGAAACAGCTTTTCCAATGAGTTGGCTAGGATCATCAAGCCGAATTTGCGTTTCAAAGATATCATGATTTAAGACAATCGCATCTGTATTTGCATCGCTCGGTTGAAAATCACGACCATATAAAATATCATTCTGCCCTTTAGTCGACGTAATGGATAAATTCGCCTGCGCCCCAAAATAATCCATTGGTACAAACAAATTGTCTCCGCCCCCCATCATTGATTCACCATATTGAGGATAAATACTTTCAATTCCTTGAATGTCTTGTAATTTTTTCAAGTCCACACGGCTAAACGTATAATCTGGCTCTTCATAGGACATAAAATTGTCACTGCTACCATCCGACATTGTATAATGAATCTTCAAAACATCCGCGTTCACTGCACTGGATGCCTTCACAACTTGACGCTTCATCCCTTCACCTAGCGCAGAAATCGTTACGACTGATGTAATCCCAATAATAATCCCGACCATCGTTAAAAATACCCGCAACTTATGCGCCTTTAAGCTTAAAAAAGTACTAACAAATAAATTAGCAATCATCTAATCACCTCTTCTTCCAAAAAGCGACCATCTTTCATATGAATCACTCGTGAGGCATATTTTTTCATATCTTCATCATGTGTCACCATGACAATTGTTTTGCCCTGTTCATTCAATTCTTTCAATAATTCCATAATTTCTGTACCCGTTTCACTATCCAATGCCCCAGTCGGTTCATCAGCCATAATCAATAATGGATCATTCACCAAGGAACGAGCAATGGCTACTCTTTGTTGCTGTCCTCCAGAAAGTTCAGTAACTTTTGATTTGGCTTTTGTTTCCAAACCGACAATTTTTAGGTATTTTTCAGCAATCGCTTTTTTCTCAGCGCGGCTTTTTTTCCCTTCATAAACACAGGGCAATTGAACATTTTGACTAACATTTAAAGAATTAATCAAGAAAAATTGTTGAAAAATAAATCCTAGATATTCATTGCGAAAGGCTGATTTTTTATTTTCAGACAATTTTGAAACATCTGTTCCTGAGAAATGATAACTTCCGTCTGTTAAGCGATCCAAGAAACCAATAATGTTCATCAGCGTTGTCTTACCGCTACCGGACTTCCCCATGATTAAAATGAACTCTCCTTGATGGATGGTCAAGTTCAATTCTTTTAAAACATGTAGTTTTTCCTTACCTACTGGATAGAACTTGTTAATGTCCCGCAATTCAATGAGGGGTTGATTTGTATTGTTTGCTTCCACCATCAAGCCCTCCTATTTCGACGCATCTGTCATTGATTCGTTGGTTGCTGATTCATCAGAAGCAATCGCTGCATCTGATTCCACAATATCACCGACTTTTACTGGTTTTTTTGAAGAAATAACCACTCGGTCGGCTGATTCTAAGCCAGATTCAATCGCCATTTTGTCGCCATTTTCTTGCCCAACTTGGACATCACGACGAATGATGGTTCCAAAATCATTCACTAAAACGTAGGCCTGTTCACCCTCTTTTTGAATTGCTTTTTTCGGTAACTCAATCGCCCCTAAATCGCCTAAATCAATGGTTGCTTGCATATGATAGCCATTTTTGACTTTGTCTAAATTGGCCAACGCAATTTTGACGCTATAACTAGACATCGTTGTGCCGCCCTCTGGATTGCCACTCGCGGCATCGCTGTTGCCTTCAGGAGGATTATCATCGATGTAAGAAATTGAGCCATCCACAACCACATTATTGGAAACAGAAGTTAGTTTAGCTTTTTGCCCAACACTAATTTTAGTCAAGTCCTTTTCATTCACTTTCCCAGCTAAATAAAGATCTTCTGAAGTTAACCGTAAAATCGGTGAGTTGGCATCTTTTACTTCTGGAATTGATACGCGACCTTTGAAATTAGCCTTTGTGGAAATATATTGCTTCGCTCCTAAATCCGCTAAGGTTTCATTGGTGAAGGTAATCTCTTCATCTACTGCATCAACTTCTGTTTGATATTGTTCATTTAAATCATCCCCAGACATCGTGCGGTCTTCTTCTTTAGTTTTATTAAATTTATCAATGGCCCGATTCCACTTATTATAGATATTCGCCCGCTTCGTTTCTAATTTGGCTAAGCTATTTTGTTGTGCCTCAATTTCTTTTGTGACCGACTCATCTTCATAAGTAAATAATTCTGTGCCTGCATCTACGACATCGCCGTTTTTCACCTTAATCTCTGGATCCTTTGTTATTTTTTGATCGCGCGCAAAGGCTTCCATTTGTTCCGGTTGGATGACACCATTAATATAAATTTGCTGCAAGTCAGGAACGTCAAAATAGTCAATTCCCCAGTCATCTTTAGGCGCTTGCTTGACAGCTACTTGTTGTGCATTTTTATTTAACGCATTCACAGTTACGATGCCCCCAACCGCAATTACCGCAACTGCCCCCAATATAATTATCGTTTTCTTCTTCATTTTCTTCGTTTCATCTCCTCATTCTGTCTATTTTCCCCAACAAACTAAATTGCTCGGTCGTTCACTTATACCTATTTAACCATGCTTGAATTCAAGAAACAAGGGCCTTTCTCTAGGCCTTTAGTCTGATTTATTTCATTTTTGTTCATTTTTTTATTTATTTCACGACAATAAACAACCATTGTTGGGTCTTTGTGTTTCAACAATCAAAAAAGGTTATTTTTATGTTATTTATAACTAAACTATGCGCAATCGAGATTTTTTGCTTCTTTTTTTATTTAAGGTACACTAGAAGAAACAATTGAAAGTGAGGGCTTGCCATGAAAGTCATTATTTTTGGCGGTAGCGGTTTTTTAGGTCAACAAATCGCGAAAATTTTAGTTCAACGCCAACATCAAGTCATCAGTGTTTCACGTCATGGAAAGCCTACCACGCTCTCCGCATCTTGGAGCCACCAAGTGCAGTGGGTATGCTCCGATGTTACTCGTGACACGAATTGGCAAGAACAAGTCCAGCGTGCTGACTGGGTCATTGATACAGTAGGTATTTTATTTGAAAATCCACGAAAAAAGAAAACCTATCAACGGCTAATTCTGACGCCCGTGAAAAAAATCAGCTCTTTTTTAGCACAACAAAAAAAGCCAGCTAAGTTTTTATTTATTTCAGCCAATACTGTTCCTTTCCCTTTGAGAAAATATATGGATGCCAAATTGGCAGCGGAGGAACTAATCCACCAAGAAGTCGCCGAAGCGGTGATTTTTTATCCTAGTTTACTTGTAGGTCAAGAACGTACCGGCACCATACTTTTTAGTAAATGTATTTATTTTTTTAAGAAAATCCCCTTTTTAAAGAACTTATTTATTGGCTATGATCCCGTGCCTGTGGCAGAAATGGCACAAGAAATTGTTCACGTTTTAGAAGGCGGCAATTCTATTTATACACACAGAAGGACCCGCTAACAATTTATCTCTCAATCGTCTCTGTCTAGAGGCGGTTTTTTTGTGTTACAATACAACTGTTCGAAGGAGAGAAGAAGCATGAAAAAAATTGCCATTATTGGCGGCGGCATTATCGGAATGACGTTAGCTAATTATTTAGATCCACAAAAATTTGACATTACCGTTTATGATGAAGGGCTCGGCCAAGCGACTAAAGCGAGCGCCGGGATTATTTCCCCTTGGCTATCCAAACGTCGGAATAAGAAATGGTACCAATTAGCGCGAGAGGGCGCTGCCCTATTTCCAAAGCTAGTCAAAGATTTTCAGCTGACGGAGGATATTTATCGTCAATCAGGGACTGTCATTTTGCGCCCGGCAGCCGCTTTGGCAGACTTAGCCCATTTGGCAGAGGAGCGTAAGCAAACTGCACCTGAAATTGGAGAAATCACGATGTTGTCAGCAGTTCAAACAGCGAAGTTCTTACCGCTACTTAAGGAAACTCCCTCACTTTTTATTTCTGGCGGCGGTCGCCTAGATGGACCAGCTTATCTAAACCATCTTCAGAAACGCGCCGAAGCCAACGGGGTCACTTTTTGCTCACAACGGGCGCACTTTCGACAACTGAATCAAGGGTGGGAAATTGTCACAAATTCAGAAAAAAAGAGCGTTGATTTTCTCGCTTTAACACCTGGTCCTCATTTAAAGGAATTACTCGCTACTTTAAATTTATCTGTGGACATTCGTCCCCAAAAAGGACAATTATTAGTTTTCGAGACCCCTTTTACAAACAGTCAGCAATGGCCTGTTGCTATGTTAGATGGCGAAGCCGATTTAATTCCTTTTAATCAAGGAAAAATTTTATTAGGTGCCACCCACGAAAATGATCAAGCCTGGGATTTAGAAGAGACTGTTAGCGCTTTTCAACAACTAACTTCTGGGACTGCGCCATTTCTAAAAGAAGCAGAGCAGCTTTTTAAGCAACCCATGCATTACCGCGTCGGTACACGTGCTTATACATCCGATTTCGCTCCGTTTTTTGGCCCTTTGCCAGAAATGCCCCACCTTGTGGTTGCTAGCGGACTTGGTTCATCAGGACTCACTACTGGCCCATTCATTGGTTACCAATTAGCTGAATACTTCAATACAGGTGCCTTCAAAGGAGAGCTTTATCAAAAACCACTTAGTCAATATGTAAAAAACAACCCCTCACTTTAATCAGTGAGCGGTTGTTTTTTTCCCTTTAATTAAGAAATGTGAAGTATCTTGGTAGAAGGATTTTGTTATTATGCTACTTGTGGTCGCGCATAGCGTTCTACGTTTTGTTTAATATTTTTAACCGTTTCTGGATCTTCAATGCCCGTTACTTCAGCGATCACTGTATCAACACTTTCTTGGTCAAGCATTTCCTGTAATTGACGGCTTTGTTCATCTTCTGGATCATGATAATTAAAGACAATACCAATCATTGCTAATAAATGCGGCGACACTAGATTGCGTTCCTGTAATTCACGGATTGGTCGAATAAACCGTTCTTGCGCACCTAATTTTCTGATTGGTGTCCGTGCTACACGTGTAATAGCATCTGAAATATATTTATTTTGGAAACGTTGAATAATTTTTTCAATATAGGCTGCATGTTCTTGTTCATCAAAATTCCATTTGGCCACTAAAAGTTTACCGGTTTCCTGCAAAACTGATTTGAGTTGTGCTACCACTAAGGCATCCTGCATCGCTTCGTCAATGGTTTGATAGCCTAACAACGCCCCTGTATAGGCAACTGTAGCATGGCCAGTGTTTACACTAAATAATTTTCGTTCAATATACGGCTCTAAATCAGCAACGTAATGAACGCCTTCTAAATGAATCTCTTTGGCTTTTCGGTTGGTATCATCAATGACCCATTCACAAAAAGGCTCAACTTGAACAAAAAGTGGGTCTTCATGTTTTTGTAATGGAACAATCCGATCAACCGCCGCATCAGGAAAACCAATCCATTGTTCAGCATAAGCTGGATTTTTCAAATATTTGGCCACTTCTTCTGCTAAAAAGGTTGAACCACCAATCATATTTTCACAAGCGATAATATCCAGCGGCTTTTGGCAATTTGCTTCGGCACGTGCATCAATTCCTTGGGCAATTAATTCAGCAATTCTTGGTAAAATATTAGGACCAATCGCCGTCGTGACTAAATCGGCTTCCGCAATTGCTTCTACTACTTTTTCTGGTTCTGTCATGTTATTTAACCCAGTCACATTTTCAACGTTAATTTGTTGATGTGAGGCATCAGCCAATTCAATTGTATAACTTTTACGTTCTTTTAACGCTTGAATGATGGTTTCATTAACATCCACAAACGTAATATGAAACCCGTTTTTAGCTAAAATTTCGCCGATAAAGCCGCGTCCAATATTTCCTGCTCCAAAATGTACTGCGTTCATTCTTATTCTCTCCTTTAAGCAATGGCTAAATTTTCTGTTATTTCTTCTTTACTTAATGCGTCGGCAAGTTGCACCACGTTATCCATATCACTACAATAAAGTGCAATTTGTTGGACTAATTGCAAATGTTCTTCACCGACTCCGGCAATCCCAAATAATACGGTAGCTATTTTTTCATCTTCTTCGGTGCCAAAATTAACGCCCTCTGGGACTTGCACTACACAGATTCCTGATTTTTTCACTAATTTTTTGGCTTCTTCTGTTCCATGAGGAATGGCAATAAAATTCCCCATATAAACAGATAGCAATTGGTCTCTTTCAATCATTGCTTCGATATAAGCGGGCTCAACACAGCCTGCCTCGACTAGTTTTTCGCCGCAAAAGCGAATAGCTTCTTCTTTTGTATTAAACTGTTGATTTAATTCAATTGAAATATTCGTAAGATTTTCCATTGTTTTCTTCCTCTCTAGGCACTTTCTTTTAAAAGCGAAACCACTGTTTCATATTTTTGGGGATTAACCATACTTTTTACTGATAAGTGTGTCGCTTTCGGTGCTTTTTTACGGGCTTGTTCCGTTAGTTCAGCTTTTGTGACAATTAAAGCCTGTGTTTGTTGAGTTAATTCATTAATATTAATTTTTCGAATCGGCATTGAAATTTTCTCTTTATCTAAAATTTCTTCTAAGACTTTCATTCCCATCGTTGCTGACCCGACACGGTCATCGTGAACCAAAAGAATCTCATTGACATTTGCTAAATCTCCCTCAATTTCAGAAGCAGGTGTTGCTTTGGAGGCTGTTGGTTGTGCGTCGTTTTTTTCTTTGGTACCTGATAGTTCAGCCACAATTTCATCATAACGTGGTGAGTTCAAGAAATTTTCAACTGCTACAAAGGTTGCATTAGGTGCTTTCTGTTTAGCCCGTTCTTGCAATTCCGCTTGTGTGACAATCAATGTATTTCCCTCATCGGTCAAATTATTAATGGCCCGATTCGTCACAGTTTGTACTAAACCAGCCTCTTGGACCTTTTTCCGTAAGATAGACGCCCCCATTGCACTAGAGCCCATCCCAGCATCACAAGCAAAAATAATTTGTTGAATTCCTGACAATGAAGCACTACCATTTGCGACAGTTAATCCTTTTGATGCTGCTTTAGCCGCTTGGGTTTCTTTCACTTTTTGGGCAAATTCATCACTTTCTTCTTTCGCATCTGCTTTTAAAATGACTGCGGATACTGCAAAGGAAACAGCAGTTGCTGCCAAAACACCTAAAATAACTGGTAAGTAAGAACCCATTGGTGTCATCGCTAAAATAGCTATAATGGAGCCTGGTGAAGCGGGCGCACGTAAACCAGCATCTAACGTTTGGAAAACCAAACTACCTGTCGCACCACCTGCAATAACCGATAAGAATAATAACGGTTTCATCATTACATATGGGAAGTAAATTTCGTGGATACCACCAAGGAAATGAATAATTATTGCTCCCGGCGCAGAAGATTTTGCCGCACCTTTTCCAAAAAACATAAATGCTAATAAGACACCTAACCCAGGACCAGGGTTTGCTTCTAATAGGAAAAGAATTGATTTACCAGCCGATAAGACTTGTTCTGTCCCTAAGGGTGTTAAAATGCCATGATTAATCGCATTGTTTAAAAAGAGCACTTTTGCCGGTTCAATAAAAATACTCGTTAATGGAATCAAATGAGCATTTAAAATGATTTCCACACCACGTGCCATTGCAGCAGTCAGCGCATCGACAATTGGGCCAATCGCTGAAAAACCAAGTAAAGCTAACGCAAAACCAATTAATCCAGCTGAAAAATTGTTTACTAACATTTCAAAACCAGCTTTAATCCGATGTTGGAAATACTGATCAAATTTCTTAATTGTAAAGCCACCAAGTGGACCCATAATCATGGCACCTAGCATCATCGGAATATCGGTTCCCACAATCACGCCCATTGTCGCAATTGCGCCAACTACGGCACCGCGATCACCTGCAATTACTTTCCCACCAGTGTAGCCAATTAATAATGGAATTAAATAGGTCAACATTGGGCCAACCATCGTGGCAAAGGCTTTATTTGGCAGATATCCATCTGGGATAAATAGCGCTGTCAAAACGCCCCACGCAATCAACGCCCCGATATTGGGCATCACCATGCTAGATAAGGTACTGCCAAGTCTTTGGACTTTTGCTTTAATTGATACTTTATTTTTTTCTGGTACTTGTTCCATTTTTATTCCCCTTCTCTCAAGTAACTTTTCTTGTTGACTAAATTGTATCCGCTTTCCAAATCTGGAAAAAGTCGTACTTTGGCACAAACCATTGTGCCAAAAGTTGAAAGAAAAAAGCACGTGTTCTCTAGTTACGAAAACCAGAAAACACGTGCTTATTCCATTTCTAATAATTTCAATAATAAATGAACAACTTTTTATGCTATACTCAAATTGGCGACTTGCCTCGAAAGGAGGTGCATCACATGTACGAGATTGTCACAAAAATTCTTGTGCCGATTTTTGTCGGGATTGTCCTGAAACTTGTAACCATTTGGTTGGAAAAACAGAACGAGGAATAAACAAGTTGCTTCCAACCGCTGCTGTCTAAACAGCAAAAAAAGACACCCTACCACAATAGGGTGTCTTTTTAGTGCATCCATGCACGACTTTGTCACAAGTTACTTTAAATTTATCATAGGGCCTATTTTTTGTCAAGGAATCTTCTTATCTTTTTTGTTTAATCTCTTAAATAAAAATATTTTAATTTTTATTATAAAATTATTTCAATAATTATTGAGCATTTCAGAATGAATTGATTTTTTACTACCAATTTTTTCCAGATGTAACTTTAGGCTTGAGCCAGAATTTTTTGCGCTTCATCGATTGTTTGACAATCACTGAGCCGCTGAATGTTTTCGAGATCTGAACAGAAAAAAGCTAATTCTTGAAGCATGCTTAGTTGCCGTTGACTTTTTAGAGCAACGACAAATAACAAAGTAGCTATTTTTCGATCTGCTTCCGTACCAAAGTTGACCCCATCAGGCACTTGAATAAAGCAAATCCCTTCTTTTAAAACTTGTTCATCTTGTCCTTCCGCATGAGGCAATGCCACGAAGTTACCGATATACACGCTGACTTTTTGTTGGCGTTGATACATTGCTTTGACATAGTCAGGCGTGACCAACTGATTTTTTAGCAGTAATTCACCAGAAGCTGCAAGTGCTTCCTCCCAACTAGCATACGATTGATTCAACATTATTTGCTCCGCTGTAATTTCAAACATCTCTCAACACCTAGCCTTTCATTTCTTCAATTAATAATGACGAAAGCAACTGATAAACAATGGCTTCATTTCCTGAATGAAAAATTTCTGTATTTAAATCATTCATAATAATCGCACCACTGATTTTTCCTAAAATTTTCCCGATCGTTTCATCAATCGGCATCGGCGCTAGCATGAGTAACATACGTTGTAACTGCATCGGCTTTTTATCCATACCTTCAATCATAAGTGGCTGGGCCAGATTAAAAATACAAAAAACAGGCTGTGTCACTGCTGTACTTGAGGTATGGAATAAGGCCATTTCCGTCTGAGGAATCCCAATAGGCGCTTGCTCGTAACGTTTCATCAATTGCTGACAAACGATTGCACTATCGGTGATTAAATCTGCGGAAAGTTGCGCGAGGGCTTGTTGAACGGTTTCTGCCAAATCCGCTTGATTATTTAAATCTGCTATGAAAAATGTTTCTAATAGTTTACTAATTTCTTCCATGAAAGCGACCACTGTTTCGTAGCTTTCTTCGCCACCTGTTTTTTTCACAGGTGCTTTCCTAAGCGAGCGTTTTTCGTGACTAATCCGCTTAAACTCTTCTTTCAATTGGCGGATTTCATCGTCTAAAAGTAACGGTGAGATCAATTTATATTTGCCATTATATCCTGGTAATAACGAAGTGGAAATCACTAAGTCATAGTTTTCCTCAACATTCACCTTACCTAAATCCGCAATCCGAAAAAAATGAATCTGGTTGATAAAAGGAAAGTAGCGCCGTAATCGCATTTCCAACATACTTGTCGAAGCCAAACCGCTAGGAGAAAAACCAGCAATATCAACTTCCATAATTTTGGGACTCCGTTCTAAAGAATTAGCAAAATGAAGTACCATGTAGGCAATTTCCTCTTCCGATAGATTCTTTTGCGGAAAAATTTGCGGCAACGCTTGGCGTAAAGCCGCAGCTATTTCTTGATATTGATTCATGATCCGTTCTAAAATGGGATTCGTTAAATCTTCTTCTTGTAAAACCGCCCGAGAAAAAACACCTGATAAATGCGTCAACAACATTTTATACAAATTGGTATCTTCGAAAAAATTAACTTCCGTTTCTTGACTTACTGCTTCAATCAGTTGTTTCACTGCATAAGCCAGCTGAGTGTCAAAATGTTCATCAAAAAAATCTTCATCAAAAGAATTAGAAAAATCACTTAATAAGCTAGCAAAAAAAACAATCTCACTGACAGCGTATAGTTGTTTCGTTTCAGCAGCGACTTTTGAAAAAAGTCGTTTAGAACAATTTAGAAAAGCCTTATTCATCTGCCCAGTATAGGTCTCATCAGCTAAATAAAAACCTGCAGTGACTCGATCCATCGCAATTGTTAACATTAAAATCAAATGTTGTAATTTGCGATCACTTAATGCTGGAAATAAAGTTTCTACTTCTGGCTGAACAATTTTTTGTGCAAATGCTAAATGTTCTGCATGAATAAACTGAAAGAAAAAATGGTCGCTTGTTGTTAATTCGGTAAAATGAAAAAATTGGTACTCATTAATTTCCATACTTAGAATATTCGCCATTAGAAGACGGCGATATTTTTCAGAACCAGTCACTTCATAACCTTGATTCCGAGAAATCGTCAACGGAATCCGAGCAATCCGTGTTTCTAATTGTTTAATATCGGCATAAAAAGTCGTATTACTAATACAATACGTTTCCAGAAAATAATGCATAGAGACTGGCTCTTTTGTTTGAAGTAATGTCAATAAAATCGCATGTTGCCGCGCCAAAGTAGAAAGTTCCTGTGTCTCTTCTCCTAAAATAGCAGCCTGAATTTCCGTCATCGCTGCTTCATCTGCTTGAATCGAAAAGCGCCCACGAGCTACTTTTTCCAACGTCGCGCCCATCGATGCTAGCGAGGTTTCTAAATTTTCTAATTCACGATATACCGTCCGGCGGCTAACCTTTAACAAATTCATCATGCGGTTTACTGAAACGGGGGTAGGACTATTCACTAATTCCGTTAATAGAACAGTTTCTCTTGTCGTTAAAAACATCTATCAGTTCCTCCTTCCAGCCATTCTTGATACTCTTTCTTATTCAAAAAACTAGTAACTACGTATAAATTTTGTTGCGTTAGATCTAAATGATAGGCTTGCGCCAGTTCACGAGTCACTACGTAGGTTGTCTCCTTGGTAAAAAAGACTGTTTCCAGTGGCTCTTTAGATACTTCAATCGCGACTCCTTGTTTCGCCGCTTGTTGCCGCAATAATTCCATTCCCATTGTTTGCGATCCTCGAACATTCTCGGCATATAAAAAAACAAGCTTCTGTATTTGTTTTGTCGGGTTCGTTTCAGTAGACTCTGAACCAAGTGAAGATTGCTCTTGAGAAGAAGCAGTCAGTTTGGCTAAAACTTGCGGGTAATAGGATTTAATTTCTAAAAAATTTTGAACACTCACCATATCCTTTTCTGGGACGTACTTTTGTGCTAACTGTTTCAATTCTGCTTGAATGACCACTAATGTCTTAGGCTGCCACTTCATCTGATGAACGGACTGGTAAGTCACAGGCATCTCCAAGTTCACCGCTTTTAATTGTCGGCTTAGCAAACTAGCCCCCATGGCACTTGAGCCCATTCCTGCATCACAAACAAATAAAATTTGCTGATAGTTAGGTGTGACTGTTTCCACTTGGTCTTCCTCCTTCTCCTTCATCTTTATCATTGAAACTGGTTCAGTTCCTCGTTGACGTTTTAATAACAAGCTTGCTATTGCAAAAGAGCACAGAAAGCTAACAAAAATTCCACTAAAAACCGCCAGCCTTGCCTCAGTCGGGGCATTGGCTAAAATCGCAACCAATGAACCTGGCGAAGCAGGAGCGCTTAACCCCACATTAAATATTTGAAAAACAAGCGTACCACTCATTCCTCCAGCAATTACTGCTAAAAATAAGCGCGGATCCATCAAAACAAACGGAAAATAAATTTCATGAATACCCCCAATCAATTGAATCATGGTGGCGCCTCCTGCTGTTTTTCGTTGTCCTACAGGACCAAACAGCAGAAAAGCAACCAAAACGCCCACGCCTGGTCCAGGGTTTGTTTCCAATAAAAATAAAATGGACTGACCTGTTTGACTAGCACCTTCTAAACCTAGAGGCGTTAATAAGCCATGATTAATCGCATTATTAAAAAATAACACTTTTAAGGGTTCTAAGAAAACGTGAACCAATGGTAAAAGATTGGCTTCAATTAACCAAGAAGAAAATTGATACAGCCAAAAACTAGCGCTTTCAACAGTAGGAGCTACAACCAGAATACCAAAACAGCAAAGCAGTCCTCCCACAATTCCTGCTAAAAAGTTTTTAGTCAGCATCTCATAGCCTTCTTTAACTTTCGGTAAGAAAATTTGTTCAATTTTGGCGAAAGTATATCCTGCTAAAGGCCCAATAAACATAGCACCAAACAACTGTGGAACATCTGTGGAAACAATCACGCCCACTGTCGCAATAGCAGCAACAACGCCGCCACGTTGTTCCTCGAACATTTTTCCGCCTGTAAAACCAATTAAAATCGGTAAAACAACTCGAATCATTATCGTTTCGACTTCAGAAAGAGCTAGCCGTAGATTCCCAGTCGTATAGCCAGCCACCAAAGACAATAAGCTCCACGCAATAAAAATACTCAAATTTGGCATAATCATCCCACTCAAACGATGACCAAAACGACGTAAATAGGGAATTACTTTCACAAACTTATGTTTAAAAAAGAGCGAATGCATTTCTTTTTCCTTCATATTCCTTGTCCCTCGCTCTCTATGTAGATAATTAGAATACTTCTATTATATGAAATTTCACAAAAAAATAGTATAGATTTTTGTAAAATAATTCTTTTATACACCTCACAAGAGAATCCGTTTACATTAATAGAAAAAACTTTTATACTAAAAGAAAGAAACTCTTCGGATTGGAGGCCAATTATGGCAATCAAAGCAATTGTAATGGATATTGATGGTACCTTGTTAACTTCAGAAAAAAAGATTTCACCAAAAACGCGACAAGCACTAGTAGCTGCACAAAAGCAAGGCCTCTCACTGATTTTGGCTTCTGGCCGCCCGACTAACGGTATGCGACCCTTAGCAGATGAATTGGAGATGGCTCATTATAACGGACACCTACTTTCCTATAACGGCGCTTGTGTCACCCATCATGGCAGTCAGCAACAACTATTTAACCAGACAATTTCAAAATCATTGAGTCAACAAATTTTAGAGCATTTGAAACAATTTGACGTAATTCCAATGATTAATGATGAAACATTTATGTATGTCAATGATGTTTTTCATCACACCTTACATTTAGAGACTGGTGATTTTAATATTATTGAATATGAATCACGGGGCGGCAACTTTCAATTATGTGAGTGGCATGATTTAGCCGCCAGACTAAACTTTCCCTTGAACAAAATTTTAATTGCTGGTGAACCCGCCTATTTACAAAAATATCATGAGGCCATCTACGCGCCTTTCAAAGAAACCGTCACCGCTGCTTTTTCCGCTCCTTTCTATTTTGAATTTACCGCAAAAAATATTGATAAAGCGCGTTCTTTAGAAAAACTAACCCTACAGTTAGGTATAGCTGCTGAAGAAGTAATTGCTTTTGGTGATGGGCACAACGATTATACAATGTTGGAATGGGCCGGCACGGGGATTGCTATGGAAAACGCCGTTGAAGAGCTTAAAAGCATCGCAACGGAAGTCACTTTATCCAACGACAATGACGGCATCGCTGTTGCATTAGCCAACTTTCTTTAAGATCGTTGGTTGATACAAGCGTACGCCGTCATTTTTTATTGCCTATTCAAATGTCGTGATTTTTTCTGGTGCTAAACGAACAGATTCATAGCCAGTTTCCATGCCCTTACCCACAGATAAAATCATTACTGGGACATAGCGCTCTTGATCTAAACCAAATGTTTCGGCTAATTTTTCCGCTTCAAAACCACCGATTGGATTTGTTTCATATCCGTGAGCTCGTGCCACTAACATAAATTGCATAGCTGCTAAACTCGCATCAATTTTTACGATGTCATTCATTTGTTCTCTGCTTAAACTTTCATAATGGGGAATAATTGCTGCTAATTGTTGGTCCCGCACTTCCTTAGGCATTTTACCACTAGCATAAGCTTGATTGTAAATTTCCTCTCCTCGCTCATGGCAGTTTAGATCACCAAAAATTAAGAGCATTGCAGAAGATGTTTCATTTTGACGCGTATTAAAGCGAATTAAGGGTTTTAATTTTTCTTTGCCTGCTTCACTTTCCACTACGACAAAACGCCATGGCTGCATGTTAACAGAAGAAGGGGCGGTGGTCGCTTCTTGAATCATTGTTAACATTTCTTCATGAGAAATTTTATGGGTTTCATCGTACACCCGAACCGATTTGCGGCCAAAAACAATCTCTGAAAAATCATTCGTTGTATATGTTGTCATTCTATCATACCTCTTTCGTTGTAATGCTTTGATCTAGTTTTGTCAAAAGTTCTTTTAATTGGCGACAGTCGTCCTTTGTAAATGTACTGGGAATAATTTCTGTTACCGTTTGTTGCTTGGCTGTACATTGCTGCAGTTCTTGTTGTGCTTTTTCTGTTAAATGCACTAGCACTTCCCGATTATTTTCTGGATTTCGCTGTCGTGTCACATACTGTTTCTCTTCTAAAATTTTCAAATGGCGAGTGACCGCACCACTATCGATTTTTAAGTGTTCTTGAATCTCTGTTTGAAGACACGGCTGACGTTCTTTTAAAATCATCAGCAACTCATAACGAGTCAAACTCAAGCCAACTTGCTCTTCAAAAACTTTGGTAATTTTTTGATCTAATACCTTTAACTGACATAATAATTGGCTGACTTCCCGTAATGATAACGACATAGTTTCCTCCTTAAAAAGATGACTCGTCAACAATTGACTAGTCAACTATAACTGTTTCTTTCTAAAAATGCAACCTTTTTTACAAGAAAAATAGAACAATTGACAGAGAGAAACTACAGTATTCCCCATCAACTGTTCTATTTTAATCAATCTATTTTTCGGTAACAGGTTCTGCTGATAACCGCTTAATCCCTAAACCAGTAAATGCACTGACCATTGAGAAGACAGGCGATAATAAGCTAAAGAAAACAAATGGTAAGTAAGTCAACGTTGGTACGCCAAAGGTCCCCGCTACGAAGCTACCTGCAATCCCCCAAGGAATGAGGTAGTTAATAACCGTCCCACCATCCTCCAAGGTTCTGCCTAAAACAGTCGGATCCAAGCCTTCTTTTTTGTAAACTTCTTTAAAGGCATTCCCTGGTAAAATAACCGATAGGAATTGTTCACCAATAAAAATATTTACGCCAATTCCTGTTAATAACGTTGATAAAATCAATTTCGGTGTACTGCTCATTTTCTGCGAAACAACTTCCATGACCGCAGAAATCAATCCTAATTCCATTAATAAGCCACCTAGAGACAACGTTAGAATAATAAGTGCCACAGTCGGCATCATACTCATAATTCCGCCACGACTTAGTAATTGATCAATTTGTGCGTTCCCCGTTTGAGAAACAAACCCATTTTCCAACGTGTTTCCTAATGCCTGCAACGATACTTTCGGATTTTGAATAATAATCATAATTACTGCCACAATAATGTTTAACAAAATCGTGATAATCGCTGGAATTTTGCGCCAGGCACAGATTAACATTAAGGCTAATGGTAACAATGACCAAATGGAAATGGTAAAGTGGTCTTCCAATACTTGAATAACTTGAACTACTTCTGTCAGACTTGTATTCGCGTACGTTTGCCCTAAAATCATAAACAAGATTAAAGAGACGATAAATGCTGGTACAGTCGACCACATCAAGTTTTTTATATGTTTAAATAAATCCGCTTCAACAATCGCTGCGGCTAAGTTTGTTGATTCTGATAAAGGCGACATTTTATCACCAAAGACTGAGCCAGAAACAATCGCACCCACAACTAAAGCAGGGTTTAATCCTAAGGTACTGCCAATACCGAAAAAGGCAATTCCAATTGTTGACATCACTGTAAAAGCACTACCTACTGCACTGCCGACAATCGCACAGACAATAAAAACTGACGGCACAAACCATTTAACACTAATCATTTTAAAACCAAAAACCATAATCGTTGGAATAATTCCTGCTTGAATCCAAACGGCAATCAATGCACCCACTAAAATGAAAATAAAAATTGGAATAATCCCTGGCTTCAAGCCATCAACAATCCCTTTATGCATTTGATCAAATGGTACTTTACGAAACATTGCGTAGCCTAAAATCAATGCAATCACAAACAAAATAGTAATATTTGGCGATATCTTTAAGCCAATTACTCCTGTCGCAATAGCTGCCACAATAATTAATAACACGATACTTGCTTCTCGAACACTCACGGTCTTCTTTTTCTGTTTTTCTTTCATTTCGTTACTCTCCTCTAATCTTTTTTCTGAATACTCTGACATTAAAGGACCTTATGATAACGAATAACCCCTCCACAACTCATTGAAAACGCCTCCTAAAGCTACATAAAAAGAGAGATTCATCCTTAAAGAATAAGGACGAATCTCTCCGCGGTACCACCTTAATTAGAAGCTTACTTGCTTCTCGCTTATGTATTATGTAATTGTTACTACTTATTAGTGTAATTCACAAATAGACTTGATCGATTCGCAGCAACCATCGACTTTCTGAACAAAACATCTATTTCCTACTGGGCTAATAATTTATGAATCTCAATATACCAAGAAGAAACCGACTTGTCAACGAAAATAGTATAAAAAATTTTTTCACACGCCAACAAAAATTACTTTTTCTTTTTGTAAAAATAGAAAAGCGCCTCCGTTCTCACGAAAGCGCCTGTTAATTAGTGGGTTGTGCCACCTTGTAGTTGAATATCTTCTTGCGTTTTTACCGCTGCTTCAATCATATAGAACAAAGAATCTGTGATTGCTTCTAATGACATAGAAGCAAACGTTGGTTTATCAATTGTTTGTTCTGGTAGGAACGGAACATGAATAAATCCGCCACGAATAGTTGGATATTTAGTGTTAATTAAGTGTAGTAAGTGATACATAATATCATTACATACAAAGGTTCCTGCTGTATAAGAAATCGCTGCAGGTAATTGATGGTCATGACAATTTTTTACCATCGCTTTAATCGGTAAATTTGTAAAATAGGCTGTTGCTCCATCTTCAACCAACGGCACATCGCTTGGTTGTTGACCTGCATTATCCGGGATACGCGCTTCCGCTAAATTAATCGCTACTTTTTCAACAGTGACTGTTTGACGGCCGCCTGCTTGTCCAACACAAATCACCATATCTGGTTGATGGGTTTCAATTGCTTCAGCCACTTTTTCACCACTAGTGCCAAAAACAGTTGGCACCTCCACTTTAATAATTTCAGCTCCTGCAATTTCAGCAGGTAATTTTTTGACTGCTTCAAAGGCAGGATTGATTTCTTCTCCTCCAAATGGATCAAAGCCAGTAACGACAACTTTCATTTCGATCATCCTTTCTTATTTGAATAGAATCATATAAACAATTTGGAAAATTAACATGAAAAGTGCAATCGGCAATTGATTTTTAATGACGCCGTACTTATCTTTCATTTCCAACATGGCTACAGGTACGATATTAAAGTTCGCAGCCATCGGTGTTAACAGTGTACCACAAAAACCACATGTTAAGGCAACCATCCCAACTAATGCGGGATCTGCACCTAAAGAAAAGACAAACGGCACACCAATTCCGACTGTCATCACGGTTATTGCTGCAAAGGCATTGCCCATGATAGCCGTAAAAATAACCATTCCCACAGCATAAATAATAATCCCTACATTGACATTTCCTGCTGGTACTACGGCACTAACTCCTTTTGAAATAATCTCACCAACACCAGCGCTAGTAAAAACAGCACCTAAACAAGCTAATAGCATTGGCAACGTACTAAGCGGACCGACTGTCTCTAACATTTCCGCCGCATCATCAAAAAATACTTTCGGCGTATTATTTTTAGAAAAGAACATCATGATGAAAATCGCTACAAAGACACCAACACCGACACCGACTAAAGCCCCTAAAGTAGTCAATGTGGCAAAAAGAATTGCAAAAACCCCGATACTTAGTGCGGGAATAAAAATCTTCATTCCTAATTTTTGAGACATTTTTTCCATGTATTCTTTCGAAGGTAAGCGACTTTCTCCTTTTGTCACTTTTTGAAGAATTGCCGGAATTGTCATCACAAAAATAAGTACGCCACAGGCAACTGGTGGAATAAACCGACCAAAACCGATTAAGATCCCTAAAATCCCCCAGAATAAACTAGTCCCATACGCATGTTGATTGGTTTTATCACGAAAACTACGAAAACTTGTATATAACAAGATAATACCCATAAAAATATAAAGGACTTCCAATAACTTTGCACTCAAATCAATACTTGGATCTGTGAAAAAACTCATTTCAGTCCCTCCTGTCCATAATATTTTTTACGTAATCTTTTTTCTTTTAAAGTAAAGTAAATACTTGCCGAAATTAAGGCAACTAAGGCGACTGGTACTTCCACTAAAGCCAATTTACCTAATGTCACTTCATAGCCTAAATCTTTCAATGTTGATTGAACAAGCAATGCCCCAGCCCCACCAACAAACAGAACTTGACCAAAGAACCAACAGATATTTTCCATGGCTGAAGCCATCCCTTTTAGTTCTTCTTCATACTCTGGCACCATTGGTAAATTTTTTGATTCAATTGTTCCTAACGCCATTGGCAAAATAATCGGACGCACAAAACCTGCTACCCCACCGAAACTTACGTTAAAAGCGGCGAAGATAATCCGAAAGACACCATAAATGTCAATAATCACACCAGCAGATACCTTTTTGAATCGTTTAATCAACGTAGCGGCTGACTCTTTCAAGCCATTTCTCTCTAACGTTCCTGTTGCTAACATAATAATAATAAAGATAGCCATGCCTCGATTATTCACAAAGGTTGTTCCTAGTGTTTCTAGCATTGATGTCAAACCAAGCCCGCCAGTAAAAGCCGTCACTATTAAAGCAACCATCACAATCAAGATAGCATCAAATTTCAATGCGAAGCCGACAATGACGATCAATACGCCTAATAAAGGTAATAAATCCATCAAATCTCTCCTTCTTAAAATAAAATTTCACTTTCCATTATATGCCAATTTTCGCTCATTTGTAAGACTTTTTTAATTTTTAATGTTATTTTTTCTAAAGACACAGTTTCCAACACTTTTTAGAGCTACCACTCGCACTTTTTTCTTTTTTCCGCTAGAATAAAAGAAACAATAACATTGAGGAGGATTTTTATGTTCCAAACTTTTAGAGAAAATTTTCGGCGCCATACCCTATTGCGCGACGCCGTCTTTATCGTTATCGGAAGTGCCATTGTCTTTAATCCCGGTGCTTTCTTCCAGTTCGTCGGTTATTTAATTGCTGGTTATTTGATGCTTTTAGGGTTAATTAATATTTATGATGACTACAAAATAAAAAAACAAACGGGTAGCTGGGGACTTGGTTTCGTAACAGGTTTAATCTTTGTCGTCTTAGCAGTAGCCTTTTTATTTTTTGCACCAGTGATCGTTTCGATTCTGCCGTTTTTATTAGGGATTAGCATTGTTATAAACGGCCTCGTTCAATTGACTTTTGCTTTAAATACTCGTCAAACAGGCGCGCTTATCTACAGTATTCTGGTTTTAATCGCTGGAGCTGTTTTAGTTTTCAACCCCTTCAAAAGTCTCTTAGTTTTGATGCAAGTCTTTGGATTTATCCTGATTTTCATGGGTGTCATTGAAATTATTGGTCATTTTAGAAATAAAGCTTAACGAAAGGAGCAACTTATGGATAAAGAAAGTACCAAGTGGATCCGCTTTTTAGGTGGGAAAAATTTACTTTACACATTAACTATCCTTTGTCTAATTGCTGTAACTATCTTTTTATTCAACACTGTTTCATTTATCTTTAAACCAATTTTTGTTATTTTTAGTGCCGTCTTAGGCCCGGTACTTTTTGGTATTATTCTATTTTATTTGCTTAATCCAATGGTGAAACGCCTTGAGAAAAAAATTCCCCGTGTTTGGGCGATTGCGATTCTCTATGTCTTAATTATTGCATTACTAGTGTTAGCTGGACTGCAACTTTTCCCAATTATCCAAGACCAAACGGAAGAATTAATCAAACAATTCCCAAGTTTTTGGAAAAGCACGCTCCAAGCAGTACAAGAATTTATGGCTAAAACACCTTTTGCAAAAGATTTAGAATCCGCTAATGAGTCGATTAATCAGCTCTGGGGCAAACTTGCAAACTCCTTTAAAGACTTTGCAGGGGATTACCTACAAACAGGCGCACAAGGTCTGGGAAGCGTCTTTTCTGCAGTCTCTTCTACTTTCCTAACCTTGTTTACAGGACCTATCATCGCCTTTTTCCTTTTAAAAGACAAAGAAAAGTTTTATCGCTTTGTAAAAGGCATCATTCCCCCAGCTTTTCGTCCTGATTTTGATGAATATAGCCAAATTGCCAACATTCAAATTGGCGATTATCTAAAAGGTCAAGTCATTGCTTCCTTGGTTTTAGGGATTATGTATTGGCCAGCTTTTCTATTAATTGGTTTACAATTTGGTAGCATTTTAGCTTTAGCTGCGGGTATTTTATGTATTATTCCTTATATCGGGCCATTTATTGCCTTTATTCCTGGATTGATTATTGCCTTTCAGGATTCCACATTTATGGTAGTAAAATTTGTTATCGTCTGGTTTGCCATCCAATTGATTCATGGAGATTTTGTTATTCCTCGTGTGATGGGCGATAAATTAAAAGTCCATCCGATTACTATTTTACTTGTCTTGTTAGTTATGGGTGAACTGTTTGGTTTAATGGGCGTTATTTTTGGGATTCCAATGTATTGCCTAGTTAAAGTGACAGTCATTTATTTATTCCGCAAATTCAAACAACGCTATAACCGCTTTTATGGTGACAATGGCGAGTATGAACACACGAATTTTACTAAAGATCAATATTTAAAATAATACAATGAAAAAGAGCGTGGGACAAAAATCACTTTGGATTTTTGTTCCACGCTCAAAAACTGATAAACGGCGGGAACAGAAGCAACTCCTTCGGAAATAAGCCGAAATTCTCCAAAAATTATAGAACAATTTTCGGAAATTCCTTCTTATTTCTCGGAGTTAAACACTTCTGTCCCGACCTTTTTTTTACCATACTTCTCTAGCAATTTCTTGAAGTAATTGAACTTTGCGCCATTGTTCTTCCTCCGTCAAACGATTTCCTTCTTCCGTCGAAGCAAAACCACATTGCGGACTAATACTTAAGTTTTCTAAAGGAACAAACTGTTGGGCTTCTTCAATTCGTGCTTTCACTTGTTCAGTCTCTTCTAATTCAGGAAACTTAGAAGTAACTAAACCTAAAACGACTTTGCTGCCATTATTTTGCCAATGTCTTAATGGTGAAAAGTCCCCTGCACGATCTGAGTCATATTCCAAGAAGAAACCATCATAATTCGTAGCAAATAATTCTTTTGCTATCGGTTCATAACCACCTGAAAATAACCAAGACGAAGCATGGTTCCCACGGCAAATGTGTGTGGTTACAGTTAAATCTTCTGGCTTGCCAGCTAAGGCTTCATTAATAATCGTGGTACACACTTGTGCAATTTCTTCTGGCTGTATTCCTTTCGCTCGTAATTCTTCTTGTTTTGTCTGATCCGCTAGAAACGCCCAATTTGTATCATCAAATTGCAAATAGCGGCAACCTTTCTCGTAAAAGGCCGCAATTGCATCTTTATATGTTTGTGCTAAATCCTTATAAAAAGCACCAATCTCTGGATAAATTGTTTGAATGCGCGAGGTGCCGTCGTTGGATAAAATTTCTTGACGTAAAATCATGGTTGGACTAGGGATCGTTGCTTTGGCTACCGTGCCATCACCAACTTCCACCACCTCTTTTAAAAATGAAAAGTCCTCTAAAAATGGATGTTGCGCAGGAAAAGATATTTTATCCACTACGCGGATATTATAGGCCGGAGCTGCTTTTCCATGAAAGGTTTGGTTATACCCCGTTTCTGGAATATAGCCTGTCACGCCATTTAATCCTTCTAAGAAATCAATATGCCAAAAACCGCGACGAAATTCACCATCTGTGATTCCCCGTAAGCCGCCAGCTTTTTGTTTTGCTACTAATGCTTTGATTTCTTCATCTTCAATAAGACGTAGCTCTGCTTGAGATAAAGCACCTGCTTGGACCTTTTTCCGTGCTTTCTTAATTGTTTCTGGACGTAAAAAACTTCCCACATGATCAACTGTAAAAGGAATCTGACTACTCATTTGCCTCACTCTTTCCTATTTTTATTTATAAAAAAACGCCCTTTTACTAGCCGTAACTAGTAAAAGGGCGATTATTATCGCGGTACCACCTTTTTTCGGAAAGATGACTCTTTCCCTTCAACTGACAATCATAATCAGCGGTCTTGTTAACGAAAGACATTACGTTTTTGCCTACGTTTCGACAAAAATTCCTCCTAGGCCATTTTTCGATACAGACATCTAACTTTTTTCACCAACCAAAGTCTCTCTACCAGCTGTCTTGCATTTACTTTCCTATTCAACGGAAATTATTAGATTATAATTAGAATACCACGTTTAGCAAATTTGTCAACGGAGACGGATGAAATAGTAACGAAAAAAGCAGCTTCTTTTCAGAAGCTGCTTACGTCTATTTTTATCATTGCTGATTAGGCAGAGTGTCCTACAATTGTGCTACCTGAGTAACCAAAACCGACACGTGTAATACCTGGGTTAATTTCCCAATCACGGTGACCGCTACCTGAAGCTGTTACCATGTTTGTTTCATTGTACCACGCCATGATTACTGAGTTACCTGGAGCCCACATAATTGCGATAACTTCATCTCCGCGAGACCAGTGATCATTTGGGATACCACCTGCTTCAACTTGTGCTGCACGAGCAGTTGCAGAAGCTGCTAAACCTGCATCCCATACTACTGGACGTAAACCTAATGATTGACGTAGAACGTTCAATGCATTGATTGTTGGATCAGCAGAAGGTGTTGGTGTTGGTGGTGTTGGTTTCTCTGGTTCTGGTGTAGGTGTTGGTGTAACTGTTCCACCACCAGTTTGGCCACCATTATTTCCATTATCACTTGGTGTTGTAGGTTGTACTGGTTGTTCTGATGAAGAAGAGCCAGTATTTTCTGTTGCACTATTATCTGTACTTGGTGTAGTTGTTTCAGTTGTTTGTTGCGTGCTTGATTCAGTTGCTGAGCTTGAGCTTGCTGGTGCTTGTGCTTCTGTTGTTGATGAAGAGGCAACTGGTGCTTCTGCTTTCACTTCAGCTTTAGCTGGTTTTGCAGCAGCTTGTTTGGCTTTTTCAGCTGCAGCTTTTTGTTCAGCAGCTAAACGTGCTTGCTCTGCTTCAGCAGCTGCTTTTTGTTTTTCTAAGCCAGCTTTAGAACTTTCAGCAGATGATTGTTCTAATGCTAATGAAGCTTTCATTACGTTTAATTCAGATTGTTTAGAAAGTAAATCTTGACGTTTTGTTTCTAATTCAGCTTCTGTTGCTTCAAGTTGTTTCACTTTTTTCTCGTTTTCAGCTTTTTTATCAACAACAGCTTGTTTGTCTTCTTTTTGTTGTTGCATTAAGTCGTTGTTGGCATTTACGATTGTTGAAACAGCTTGAACACGGCTGATTGCGTCTGCAACTGAGTCCGCATCTAAAACTGCATCTAGCATTGTTGTGCTTTGTCCATTAACTTGAACATCGCGTGCTTGATTTTTGATTGCTTCGTTACGTTTTTCAATACGTTGATTCAAGTTTGTAATTTCTTGTTGTAATTGTTCTGATTTTGCTTTTAGTGTTTGCTTTTGTTCACGTAAAGCCATGCTTTCATCAAATACTGAAGATACTTCTGCTTCTAAAGAAGATACTTGTGAAGCTAAATCCCCTTGTTTTGCTTTTAATGATGAAATTTCTTGATTTTTTTCTTCAATTTTTTTATCAACATTGTCCGCCAAAGCGATGCTTGGGGTAGCAATTGCTGATAGCGTTAATGAACATAGTAATACTGATGCAAATAGACGTTTCTTCACTTGTCATTCCTCCGAATTAATTTCTAAAGTTTATTTAAAATATCTTAATCTTTTCTTACGACAAAAACATTCTACCACACCCATATTTCAATTAAGCAATAGAAATGTTACAAAAACATTTCAGATCATTCCTTCTTTCTTCATAATAGGTAAACTTACCTTTTGTAAGGTTTTTACACCTTGTCATGACTGGTTTTCACGTGTTTTCAATTGTTAAACAATTCTTCGATTTTTTTTCATATTTTTTCTTTTTTTATTCAAATTTTGCTTCTTTTTTGTCGATATATGCTTTTTTTCGTAAAATTAATCATTTTTCCTTCTTTTTATCAAACGTTTTTGTTACAAAATTCGTTATATTTTGGTAATGAATCAAGAAAAAGGCCGCTTCGTTGAGCCGCCTTTTATTGCTTTATTTAAAGAATTATTTTAGTTTCTCTGCTTAAGTAAATAGAATCCAGATAAACCTACCAATAAACCACCTAATAGTAAGAATACTCTTTGAAATTTCTGGGTTTCGTTTGTTTTTGGTAAATGTGTGTCATTGGGTGTAGCCTTCGTTATTTTTTTTGCTGTTGTGTTCGTCTCTGCTAAGAAATTATTATCCTTGAGTTCTGAGGTTGCTGTGGTAGTTTCTAAAACAATTGTTTTTTCAGCACTCGAATTTGTCGTAGCAGTCTCAGAACTTAAAGACTCATTCGTACTTGTATCTGTTGTGCTGGAAACAACTTCTTTACGACGATTGGTAAGGATAAATTCATCCTTTGTCTTTGTCATTATACTGTCAAATTCAGATGGCACGTTCACTTCTTCTATCTGATATATAAAGTCTTCACCCCTGTTATTAAACTTTGGTAATACTACTTCTGCGCCATTAACCGTTACTTGATTAATCAGCTTTTGATAGCCTTCTTTTTTGGTTAGTTGCATGACTTCTGAAGTAGACCAAGCAGCTTCTTCTGTTGTCGCTTTTCGAGTTACTTGATATTGAATTGCTTCTGGAATTTCTTTTTCTGCAATATTTTCCCAGTTCTTAATCAATTTTAATTGTACAGTAGGTGCTTTAATTGCTGGAATCGGAAAATCAACTGCTTCTTCTTCTGGAGTTGGCTGTAACGTAGTACGATCATTACATAAAAACCATGTATCTCCTTTAAAATCATTTGTTTCTGTGTTCAATCTAATCTGATAAGTTAATGTTAAACGTTCGTTCTTTCCTAATGAAATAGTAGAAATATGGAGCACTTGATTTTCTTCTGTAACTACGACATCAGTCAATAAGTCACTAGCCTCTAACCATTCACCCGTTGGTATTTTTCGCCAACCTTTTAGTTGGTAGTTATCTTCTGTGAAATTCCCAGCACCTTGTAAAAGAATATTTTCTCCCATCGGATCGATAATGAGCCCCTCATGGATAGTATTATTGATACTCCCAGCTAATTCTTTCAGCGCAGTGCCCAAGCCAGATAAATTTTCATCAATAATCAAATAATTTTTAGGATCAGAAGCTATATTCCTACTAATATACTCTCCTCTTAACGAAGGATTAGCTGCAATTGAATAATAAGTATCTCCTGATTTTTTTAGAGAAACAATGGTTCCTAACGTATTATCTGTCACTGTTGTACTGTTTGTTTGGATAGCGTTAGCATCAGTAGAAGCACTGTTACTTGTATAGTACTGATTGGATTCTGTTTGAAACTCTTCCATGTAGGACGATGTATGGTAACCGTTGTAATCGATAATTTCACCATTATTGGGATAGATTTGAGCATTTTCTCTAGGTAAAAAACTAGCATTTGCACTCCCATCACCAATATGAACCAACATCTTTTTTGCATTTGGACGACTTTTTTCAGCCAATAAACGTTGCCCTTCTAGCAAGCCTTTTTGCATAAATGTACCTGAATGTGGTTCGGCTGTATTTCTTAAAAAGTCTTATAAGTCATTCATGTCTGTAGAAAAATCCGCGGTGGAGTAAGTTAGTCGATTATAGGCAACAATACCAATTCGAACATGACCATCTGTTAATGAATCTGAAAGTTCTTCGCCGAATTGTTGCAAGCCTTTCAAAGCGTTGTTTAATTTTTCACCTTTCATTGATGAAGAATAGTCAATCACTAACACTAGATCAATGGGGCTTTCTGTTTGATTTCCTTTTACATCTAAAGTCACATTAAAAAGCCCTTGCTGGCCTGTTACAGCCGCCACGCTTTTCTTCAAATAAGCTTCATCTCCATAATTCACATATTTTTCTTCGTCAAATGTCGCTTCAGGGGCATGACCATAATCATAATTGTATGTATCTCCCTCACTAATTCCGTTCGTTAAATAATGACCTTGTTCGTCATTTTTATAGTTAAAATTGTATGTTTCTGCGGAAACGTCTATACTAAAAATAATCATTAGGAAAAAGAACATAAATAAAAATAAGGTTGTTTTTTTCAATTTTTTTAACTCCTTTGTGGTAAGTAATTTCTCATTCAAATGAAATTTGAGCGATATATGTAACTTACTACAGAAATAACTTTTAAGGAGACAAAAAAATGTACTTGCTAAGTACATTTTTTTAAACAATCGAATAAAAAACAAGTTATACTTATTTTAACAAAAAGAATCGAACCAATTGGAGAAGAATAATGGAAATATTAGACACTTTTTTCGGCTCAGAAGTTAAAAAGGAATTGGATTTACTGCGTTTGTTGTACCATAAAAAAAACTTTATTCGTATTGAAACACTTAGTCAATTGTTACAAATGGATCGACGTTCAATTAATAAATACTACGAATCCTTAATTAGTAAACCTTATGTATTGGCTAATAATTGTTCACATATTTTCTCTGCCGAGCGAGGTAAAGGCTATTGTTTCATGGGATCAAAAAAAGAATATAAAATTTTGACGAAGCAAATTTTGCAAAGTAGTCCGTATTTTACATTGCTCGAAAAACTATTCTTTGAAAGCAATGTTCATTTAACAAAATTTAGTATGGACCAATTCTTATCCGAATCAACTGTTCGGCATAAGGTTGCTGAGTTAGATACCATTTTAAAAACCTTTGATTTTTCGATCCAGAGAACCAAAGGCGAGATTCGTTTAGTTGGTGCTGAACCACGCATTCGTTTTTTCATGATTGCTTTCTATTGGCGCGTTTTTTCTGGTCTCGATTGGCCATTTGCTGACGTTTCGCAAACAAAATGTGAAACCCTTGCGAAAGAACTGATTGCTTTAGGCTATTTTCCAGCTAATCAATTGAATATGAAACTTATTTGTTATATTTTAGCGGTAAATATTATTCGTTATCGAAAGGGATTCCAGATAAATTTCCTGCTTTCTGAATCTATTTCTTCTTTATCTGATGAAGATCAAGAAGTACTGCTTCAATTTGTTGATACTCATCATCTACTAAAAGAACATTTAGAAAATCAATTAACGAACGCCTTTCTGTTACCCAAGAGTGAAAGCCAGCTGATTTTTTTATTTCTATTAACAAATACAACAGTACAACTCTCGAACAAACATTTTATAGATTTAATCGAACCTAACCAACCATTTTCAGAGACGAATTCTTTTATTAAAAAGATTCTTCACTCCCTTGAAACAGAAAACCCTCATGCCTTTGAAACGACAAAAAACAGGGGCTTATTCACAAAACAATTAGTGGCTGGTCTTCTTTTCGTAGAGTTATTTGAACAAATGGATTTTACACTTACTGGCTACAATATTAAGAAGTATTTATTACAAAATTTTGCTCATTTATTTGAGCATGCACAAAAGATAGTCGCCGAGCAAGACATCTATGTTTCGAACCCAGCTAAACAAACTGGCTTAGGCCTTCAATTATCGACGGCCTACACGTTAATTACTGCTCCAACAGCTTTCAATCAAACAATTCACATAAAAATAGAAACAGACTTACCTACACCGATTGAAGCGATTATCATTCAACGAATTCGTGAAACGTTTGCAAGTTTCTATCACCTTGCAATTAATCAATTGTCTGAAGAAGATAGGTACGACCTTTATTTAAGCACTACGCCTTTGCTGCAAGTAAAACAAGCTGCACCATTTTTATTAATTAATGCGCAAGTTTCTTTACCTGACTTACTAGCGATTCAAGAACAATTAGATCGGTTGGTAGCAAAGAAATGATTTAATTCTGTTATAAATAGAACTCGAGGAACAAAAAAATAACTAAAACAGGATCAATCAAACACATCTTCACCTTTATCAAAAAAAGCTCAAAAAGTTAGTTGCGCAAACTAACCTTTTGAGCTTTTTGATTTTTTTCTTAACGAATGATTTCGACTTTTTTGTCTGTCTTGACTGTAACACGGCCGTTTTTAATAACATATAACCGTTCTGGAATATCAATAATCGCATGTTCAACCACTTTTGTGTCTAATAAGACTAAATCTGCTTTATTCCCAACTGCGACACCGTATCCTTCTAGTCCCATCGCACGAGCAGGACTTGTTGTTACCATTGGTAGCACTGTTTTTAAGTCATCCGCTCCACCTAGGTGCCCAACAGGAATGGCTAGCATCGCTGTTTGAACAATATCCCCTGTGCCATATGGTGTAAAAGCATTGCGAATATTATTTGTAGCAATACAGATATTCACGCCACCATCGCGTAATTTACGGATTGGCGTAACCGCACGTCGAACATTGTACTGATCACCGCGAGCTCCTAAATGTAAATCCGTTGCTGGTAAAGCCATCACGCTAATATTTGCTTCCGCCATTTTTGCAATAATAGGCGCCAATTCTGCTTCAGGTAAGGCATGCAATGCCGTTAAGTGGCCCACTGAAACACGGCCTTGGTAGCCTTCAGCGATGGTTTTTTCACATAAATATTCAATACTCATATCATCAGCTTCATCGGCAAAATCTTGGTGTAAATCTACATCTTTATCATATTTTTTAGCAATTTCAAACACTAAATCAATATGTTCTTTCGCTGGTGCATCATTATAAGGAATACCGCCGACAACGTCTGCGCCCATATCCATTGCTTCATACATCATTTGTTCTGTTCCAGGGGCTTTAAAAATTCCTTCTTGCGGAAACGCAACTACTTGCATGTCAATTAACTCTTTGTATTCTTCTTTCAAACGCATAATTGTTTTGAAGCCAGTAAAACCTTGCGCTGGGTCAAATTCTGCATGCGTTCTTAACGCCGTGGTTCCATGAACGATTAACATTTCTAAGGCACGTTTAGCACGGTCGTAAATGTCTTCTTCGGTAAATGTTGGTTTTAATTCCGCGGTTACTTCAATCGCTTCTTTCAACGTACCTGATTTATTTGGTTTACGATCAGCGATTAATGCCTTGTCCAAATGTAAATGGCTTTCTACAAAACCTGGGATTAAAACACGACCATCTGCTTCGATGACTTCTTTGGCATCGCCAGTAATAACTGGGGCGATTTCAATGATTTTTCCTTCTTTAATAGCTACATCTTGTAATGCTTCACCGTCTTGAAGACGAACTTGTTTAATTAATAAATCCATGTTTTCCACTCCCTAAATTGTTTTTTATCCAAAGATTAAACCGATAACTAATAATAGTACAGAGGCAATACTTAACCATTTCACGTTTCCTTTAACTACATCCAAAATTGGAATTTGGAAGCCTGAAGATAAAGCTTGCATAGTAATATTAACGAAACTCATTTGACTACCTAAACCAACACCCATTGCTACAAAACCTAATGCTAACGGCGGGAAGTTCAACGATACAGCAACTGGTAGCACTAAAGTTAAAACAGAACCTACGTAGGCCCCAGCTGGAATCCCAATTAAAATCCCTGTTAAAATGGCAACTGGCACGACAATAAAGGCTGGTGCATTTTCAGCAACACCTGCGATGACAGCAAACGTTCCTGTTTGTGCAATAACATTAATAAAGGCTAAGAAAATCCCTACTTGGAATAAACGAGTCAAAATATATGTAGACCCATCTACCATCGCTTCGACAGATTTGTTCATTGAGAAATCTGTACATAAGAAAATTAAAACTAATGTTAAAATCATGTATACAAGTGGCGTAAAGAAGGCAAAACCAATTAAATCATTCACAATTGGTCCAAAAATTACAGCAAACAATAAGAAAATGGCTGGCAAGGTAATTTTAAATAATTCACCATTGCTCTTTTTATCAAATTCATCATCTGCCGACTCTTTAAAGCCAACATTTCTATGTTTCGTGCCCCAAAAGGCTAAAACAATCGCTAATGCTACGAAGAATAACCAGTAAGGTCGCATGGTTGAAACATATGAACCGACACTGATATCACCTAATTTTGAAACAATACTTGATTCTAATGAAGCGGGTGATGTTGTAAATGATACCGCAGCAGCTAAAGACATTGCTGCAATTAATTCAGGAACAACGCCAACTGCGGCAAAGGCCAATGGCGCAATAACCATCGCACTTCCGCCACCAATTCCTGACATATATGTGGCTGCGGCTAATAAGATAACAATAAAAGCTGAAACATACTCGACTTTTCCTTTTGTGCCTCGTTTGGCTAAAGTTAATGCAGCTGAATAACTACCTGCTTTAAAGACCGCCATCGCAACAGCTGAATTAATGATGGGAACGGTAATTCCTAACATCATTGGGATAGCTTCCAACATCTGTTTATTCGCTTCTTTTAGTCCAATGCCACCAATCAGCATCGCTAAGACGCCACCAATTAAACCAGCAATAATCATATCGACTTTCATAAACAATAGAACCAAAACAACAATCAACGGAATAATCACAACTAATGCCATGATTCCTGTCGGGGCAACTACATCCCCAATCTCATCAGCAAAGGCCGCAACTGGCACAAAAATACTAACTAAAAATGCAAAAATAAGTGCTACTTTTGACGATTTTTTCATTTTACTTTCCTCCAATAGAAAGAAGGCGAGAGCAACGCAGCAGCGAATACTCTCTGCGCTCCTCATTATTTGGCAAAGGCACCTTGCCCGCCATATTTATCGTAATGTACAATCTCACTAACTAAATAATCATAAATACTTTGTGGAATTTCAATGCCTTCTGACATGGCTTTTTGATAGTTTAGCTGACCAATTTCTCCTGGATAGTAAACTTGTTGAAACCCTTCTGCTGTAGGCACACTATGAAGTTCTTCCACCATTTGATTAATATTTTCTTTAAATCGTTCAGAATCTGTAAAGCGGCTTGGATCAATGACTAAGAACATCTGACCCAGATTCCGTTTCTCCGTTAAATCCGCATACATGGAGCTGACATGTTTACCAAAAGGTAAGCCTAACAACGAACCAGCTAAGACATCGACCATCATCATTAGTCCATATCCTTTTGGTCCTGAAATCGGTAATAAACCTCGTACTTCATAAGGATCAGTCGTTGGCTGGCCTTTTTCGTCTACTGCCCACGTGTCGGGAATTTCAACATCTCTTGAACGTGCATCTAAAATTTTCCCCCAAGCCTGTACTGTCGTAGCCATATCAAACACGACTGGTTCATGACCTGCTCTAGGTGCTGCAAAAGCGATTGGATTTGTCCCAAAATAATTGCTTGTACCACCAAACGGTACCACCATTGGATCAGATTGACACATCGAAAGAGCAACCATGCCTTGTTCCGCTGCTTTTTTAACATAATACGATAACGTCCCGCTATGACTCGTTTGAGAAACACCAACATATGCTAACCCTGATTCTTTGGCTAGATCAACTGCAGCAGCTAATGCTTCGTTACAAACAAATTGACCCACGCCATTATCGCCATGAAAAATGGCAGTGGACGGTCCAGTTTTTTCAAATGATAATTCGGGGTCAATCGTGATCCCGCCTTTTGCAATCCGTTCCGCATAATAATCCATACGAACCGCCCCATGTGAATGAATACCGCTAGCATCTGCAAAAGTTAAATGTCGAGCAACTTCTTCGGCATGTTCAGAATGTAAACCAGCAGCTTCTAATTTTTGTTTCATCAGCTTTTCTAATTTCTCCGGTGTAACGACAACCATTTCTTCCATTGCGCTTGCTCCTTTATCATTAATCTTAAAAAAGGGAAAGAAAACAAGTGATTTTCTTCTTCGTCCTTGCATTTCCTCCCTTTTTTTCACTACTTATTGCTACTGTTAAAGACAGTATAGTCAATTTCATCCACTGATTTTGCAACTAGAATAGCAGAGTAAACATCTGAATTGACATTTAAAATTGTTCGTAACATGCCAACAAACCATTCGACGCCTGCAAAAATTGCAATACTCTCAATGGGTAAACCCATTTGCGGAACAATCACTGCCAGTGAGACTAAGCCCGCACCGGGAACAACTGCGTTTGCTAGTGAGACAAACGTTGCTGTAATTGCTAAGTAAATCATTTTCGTAATATCAAACTCTAGCTGATACATCTGAGCGATAGTCATTACAGTAAAAGCCATATGCATCGCTGAACCGTTACTGTTTAACGACATACCTAACGGCAACACTAAGTTAGTAATTCGCTTACTTAAACCTAATTTTGTTTCTGTTTCTTCCAAAGCTACTGGTAAAGTAATTGCTGAAGAAGTTGTCGCCAAGGCCATCACAGACATATTTTTCATGTTTGTAATTAAACGTAGTGGACTTACTTTACAGTACAATGTGATAACCAAAATCCAGATGCCCAAAAATAAAATAGTTCCTAATCCATAGACCAATAGATACTTCACTAACGGTAAAATAATTTGAAGGCCTAAGTGACTAATTGTTGAAGCAATTAAAGCAAAAATCCCCAGAGGTGCTAGATACATGACGTATCGAATGACTGTAATGATAACTTCATTAAAGTCCACAATTATTTGGAAGAGTTGTGTCTCTGGATGGCTTTGTAAGTATTTATTCAGTGCTAAACCAAAAAATAATGCAAAGACAATAATTTGAATAATCGATCCTTGAGTCAGTGAATCAAAAATATTTTTCGGAACGAAATTTAAAATCGTATCAGTGATTGAGATTTCTTGCGCTTTAATAGAAGCATCTTGGAAGCCAGTCATTTTAACACCGTATCCTGGATTAAAAATGACTGCCATTAGGACGCCCCATAAAGCGGCAGCTAAGGAGGAAATCCCGAAAACAGCGATTGTTCTACCCCCAAGGCTCGTTAGTTCTTTTGGATTAATACTGCCAACTGCTTGGACAATTTGCCCTAAGATCAAGATAGGAATAGCCATTTGCATCAGTCGCAAAAAGACATCTCCAACTATTTTCAAGTAATTGCCGCTAGCAGGAATCAAGAGTCCTACGAGGATTCCTACGACAACAGCAATTGCAATTTGGGTGATCATGGACGGTTTTTTCATGGTAAACTACCCCTTTTGACTGATCACAGTTCCTGCTTCTTTATCGATGTTTTCTAAGTTTTCGATAGAAGTAATGATTGCTTTCCGTTTGTCATCACCTTTTACGAAGTCTAAGGCAGCTTCGATTTTTGGTAGCATACTACCAGCAGCAAAGTGACCTTCTTTAATGTATTCTTCTGCTTCGGCTACACTGATTTGTTCTAATGCTTTTTGATCTGGTTGATTGTAATTAATGTAGATGTTATCAACGCCTGTCAAAATAATCAAACGGTCTGCATCAACGTTTTCAGCTAAAACACGTGCAGAGAAATCTTTGTCGTTAACCGCTTCCACACCTACGTATTGTCCGTCTTCTGCTACGACAGGAATGCCCCCGCCACCAGAACAGATAGTTAAAACGTCCGCCTCTACTAAAGCACGAACCGCCTCTTTTTCAACAATTTCTTTAGGCATTGGTGATGGAACAACTTTTCGGTAGCCACGGCCAGCATCTTCCACATACGTAGAGCCATCTTTGGCTGCTTCCGCGTCAGCTTCTTCTTTTGTATAGAATGGACCAATTGGTTTTGATGGTTTTTTAAACGAAGGATCTTCTTTGTCCACACGCACTTGTGTAACTACAGAGATAACTGGTTTAGCAATGTTACGTTTTTCAAACTCATTAGTTAAAGCATTTTGTAACCAGTAACCGATGCTTCCTTGTGTCATCGCAACACAAGTATCCAATTTCAACGCTGGATTTTTTTCACTTTCTCCTGCTTTTTGTTGTAAAAGCAAATTCCCTACTTGTGGTCCGTTTCCGTGACAGACAATGACTTGTTCCCCTTTGGCAACAAATTCTGCAATATATTTGGCCGCGTGATTAACGACGGCTTTTTGGCCTTCATCTGTTGGATCCGTATCTAAAATAGCATTCCCACCTAGGGCAATTACGTTTAAACTCATTGATTGATTCGCTCCTTTTTAGTAAAGCAAAGACAAAATCTTTTCAGTATCGACGGATAAGAAATAATTTGTTTACGAAATGAAAGATTTTGTCTTGCTCATTTTGATTGTTTCAGTCATTATCGAAGGGATAATTAACCTAATTTCGGTTTACTTTCATCTTTAGCTAAGAAAGCAAAAGCTAGTAAACCAATAACTAATAGTACACAAGAAAGATAGAAGCCAACTTGCATTGAGCCTGCTGTATCTGCTAAATATCCTGTGACATACGGTGCTAGGATTGACCCTGACATCCCGATAAAATTATAGGCACTTAACGTTGTTCCTAAGGCCGCTTTTGGTGCATGTTTGGTAACAAAAGTCACCATAATTGGATCTAACGCTAATTTCCCTGTTAACCCATAAAGAATTAAAACAGAAATTAACAATGTCCGATTTGTTACAAAAGCAATCGCAAAGACAGATAGGATTGCTAAAGGTACTAATGTAAAGACTAATTTTTTCGTCGCACCTGTTTTATCATTCAAACGAGCGAAGATTAAGGCGCCTGGAATAGAGGCCCATGGTACAAGTGATGAAATGAAACCAACGCTCGCTCCTGTAAAGCCACGTTCAGCAATTAAAAATTGTGGCAACCAAGTAATAATGACAAAGTTTGCATAAATACTTGTGAAACATAAAATAAATGCGGCTAATAAATTACGATTTGAAAAAATTTCTTTTAATGAGATCTTTTCTTGCGGTCCTTCTTCAGCAGCTGCTCGTGCAGCTTCTTCGCCAGGACGAATCACTTTTTCTTTCAAAATTGTATAGAAAAGAATTCCTACGATAAACGTTGGAATCGCCATGATAAAGAATGGTTTGCTCCAATGTTCACCATTTTCTAAAACCAACTTACTTGAAAGTAAGTACCCACCTGATGTACCGAAGGCCATCCCACTATTGATGATGGCATTACCGATGGTCCGTTTACTTGCTGGAATCGCTTCTGTCGATAGCGCATATTGCGGGCCATAGTAAGCGCCTTGACCAATACCAGCAATTGCACGAATGACTAAAAACATAACAAAGGTTGTCGCTAATCCACTAAAATAAGTAGAAATAGCAAGAACGATAAACCCAACAGCAATGACTAATTTCCGCCCAATTTTATCGCCAATCATCCCAAAAGGAATCTGTGCAACAGCATAGGTTAGAAAGAAGATACTATTGGCTAAACCAAGTTGTGTGTTACTTAGACCAAATTGTTCTCCAATGACCCCCATCACTGGATTAAAAATAGTTCGTGTTGCGTACATTAAAATCCAGCCTACGAAGAAAATGGCTACGACTTTAATCCAGTAACTATTGCTCACTTGCACTGCTTGATTTTTTTTACTATTCTCCATGTCTTCTCCTCACTTCTCATCTAACTCTACAGATTGTAAAGCTAGTAACATTCCAAATGACATATCTTTACCAGAGGAATGTCCGATTTGTATAATTCTGTCAATATTTTCGTCAACTCTATTATCCCGATGGTTCTCCAAATCCAAGAGTAACTGATACAACAATGAATTTACATATCCTTTAGCCGAGCTTGCAATATAGCCTTTACTAACATCTGTTGTGGATAAATTTGCTGCCGAAAGAGTAGCGGCTAACGCCGCAGCTCTTTCATCAGCAAGTATGAACAGAATTGTTTGATACGCTACTAAAATGTCATCACCACTCGGGGTTAACCCTTTGCCCCGACCAATCAGATAATTCGTTACTTCTTGCCATTCCGATAGTGTCCAAACTTTTTGTTTTTGGCTCATTTTTTTGAAAATATGCTTTGCTCGTTCGTCTAAAGGCAGGCCAATTCTACGTTCTAAGTTTCTCGCTAATAAGCGGTCTTGCAACAAGCGTAATTGGTCTTTTTCTAACTTGAAATGAGTAATGTTTAAAGAAACGACCTCAGCAGGTGTGAGTTGGATCGTTTTCACGCCGACTGTACTGTAAAAGGTCAACTGATTTTCTGTGATTTTGACTTTATTACCTTGTTGTACATACGGAAAGATTTCTTGAAACAATTGATCTGGCAAAAACATACCAAAGCTTGATAAATAATTATGGAAGTTCGCAACATTGATTAATTGATCCTGGACTTTCAGATTAAATGAACGTTCAAAAACACTGTGAATGGTTCCCATCTTGCCATATTGGTGGATAGGAAAAATGTAGTCACTAATGACTAGTTGGTTATTCAACCGTAATGCCTAGTTTCTCAGCATACGCTTCTAGGGCTTTTTCAAAACAGCCTAGAGGTGCTCTAACTGTCCCTGCACCAATTTGACCAACACCGGCATTTTTATGTGCAATCCCTGTATTGATGATTGGTGTAATTCCTAATTCCACCACTTTACGGATATCAATTCCTAAACAAGTTCCTTGGAAATCCCAAGTTGGAATTGAAAATGTTGGGTTGTGTCCTTCACAGATTTTTGCCATTTCATTTGAGGTTGCTAACGCATCTTCAAAGCCACCTGCACCAACAAACCGTGTTACGCCAGGTGCAGCTACCATAGCCATTGCTCCAACGCCTACTGTTTCAGTAATTGCACTATCCCCGACATCAGGATTTCCGTCTTCTTCGCTGAAACCAGTGAAGTAAAGACCTTTTGGTGTATTTACTGGTGCGGTATGCCATTGATCGCCTGTTTCTGCAATCCGGACCCCAAAGTTCACGCCGTTACGAGTCATCGTTGTGACAATCGTTCCGTTGGTATCTTTACGGGCACCATCAACAATTGCTTTTCCAGTTGCCATCATGACATTTAAGAAGAATTGATCTGTGTCAGCTAAGAATTTGATTACTTCGTATTTTTGATCTTCTGGAATATCTGTTTTGATAATTAATGGAGACAATTCTTTTAAGAAGTTCAAAGATGCGGCAATATTTCTTTGGTGGAACTCGTCACCCATTGTAATAGAGCGCGCAATCAATACGTTTAAGTTCAAGCCTTCTTCAGAAAGTTTCAAAGCTTTCGCAATAGTTGGTCCTAAAACATCTTTAATCCAATCTAAACGATCAACCACTTCTTGTGAATAAGCACCAAAACGCAATACTTTACCGATACCTTCATTCAAGATACAGTATGCTTCGTTACCTTCTAAGCGATTTTCTACAACAAAGACTGGCATATTACCAGAAGTAATACCGCCCATTGGTCCAACTGCTTTTACATGGTGACAAGGAATGAAACGTACTTCGCCAGCTTCAAAAATCTTCAAAGCATCTTCTTCGTTGTCTGCCCAACGTTCGAATAATGCTGCACCGATACAAGCACCTTTCATTGGTCCAGTCATTTCAGACCATTGGATTGGTGGTCCAGCATGAAGTAATGTTTTTTGTGCGTCATCATTTAATTCTGGAATCACTGATTTTGCAGGTACCACATCTACTAAGAATGGTTGTGCATTTTTAATTTTGTCTGTTACTTTGTGATTTTCAGCTTCGATTTGTTCACTGTAATCTTCCAAAGCATCCAAAATTTTAATCATTTTTTTATTGCCGTTGGCACGCGGACGCCAGTTAAATTGAACAGTTTCGCCACCGTAATCAACGATTGATTCTGTAAAGCTTTGTAACCCAACGTTAATGATTCTTGGTTTGGTTGTTAATAGTTCCATTACTTTTTCGCCTGGTTTTGGTACATCGACAGTTGGTCCGTTGTAAGCAACCACTTCTTTATCGTCTTCTGAAATTTCGATTCCTTTTAACAATAAAGCTAATTGAACAGCTTTAGCATTGCTTTCTGCAACTAAAACGCCGCCTTCTTTCAAACGATCAACCGACGATTGGTAATTTTGCGGATCTTTCGTCGTCCCACAAACAGTTGCAACAAAGTAAAGATCACGTCCGGCTTCTTTGGCTGTGGCACGCGCTTCTTCAATTGCTGGTAACAATGCACCAACCATGTCTTCATGAGCACCGTAGCCTAACACCACATCGAATAAGATAATCCCAGTTTTTTCATCTTGTGCGTATTCACGAATTTTTTCGATACGAACATCTGGGTCAATCATTGGGTGGGGACGACCTTGTGTATACATATCATCGCCTAAGTCAATGACTTCATAACCGTGAGATTTCAAGACATAACCTTCTGCTTTCACTAAACCGCCAAGGTCTAAAGCTTCAGAAATTAACATACCTGCTTCAGAAGCTAATGTACCACCTGAATATAAGCCTTTTACAACTTTATCTTCTGGTAATGTTGGTACAGCTGGTTTTGCTAATGCTTCAAAGTAATTTTTCTTCACGGCCACATCATTTGCTAAATCAACAGCAATTTTAGCTGTTTCTTCTAATGTATGAGCTAGATAAACTTTGCCTTCGTGACTTGTTGGTTTTTCTCCTAAGAAAATCGCAACGACTGGTTTTGAAATACTTTGTAATAATTCAACCACTTCATCACGAACTTCTTTTGCAGGTGGTTTAGAGATGACTGTAATCACATCGGTTGGTTCGTGATTTTCTAAGGCCACAATAGCATCTTTCACAGTGATAGCGCCTACTTTGTCGCTTAAGTCACGACCACCAGTACCAATGGCGTGAACAACTCCGCCACCTAAGCGGTCAATAATCGTTGTAACTTCTTGAATCCCTGTTCCTGAAGCACCAACAACCCCAATGTTTCCTGGAGAAACAACATTTGTAAAGGCGATTGGAATACTTGAGATAATACCAGTTCCACAGTCAGGGCCCATCATTAGTAAGCCTTTTTCATGCGCTAATTTTTTCAAACGTACTTCATCTTCAATTGACACGTTATCCGTGAAAGAGAACACGTGTAAATCATTTTTTAAGGCACGTTCCATTTCTGGCGCACCATATTCACCAGGAATACTGAATAGCGCTACATTCGCCTCTGGTAAAAGATCAAACGCTTCTGACCAAGAAGTTGCTGCTTGTGCTTCTTCACTAGTTCCCTTTGCTGATAAATCATCTAAGAATTCATCAATCGCTGGCATAACTTCTTCCATGATGTTTTCTTTTTCACTGTCAACCACAATCATCATGTCGTTTGCAGATGCACTATTGGCCTCATCCGTTAACAAGTTCGTGTTGTTAAGGATGTCTTTGTTGGCATCTGTTCCCATCATGATTTGACTCATGGTTACACCATCTAATGCATTGATTTTATTGGTCAATAACATTAAGTTGATGGAGTCTTGGTAATTGTTTTTCAAAATTACTGTGTGTAACATTGTTCATCCTCCTATCTATTCCTTACAATGCTATTGTATCGAAACGAGAAAGTGTTTTCATCGGACATAATTCTAAAAAAATGGTATAATTTTTATCCATAAGAGGAAAAAAGGAGAAAACGATGAAATTAAGAGAGTTATTATCGATAGGTGACTTAAAAAAAGGTAAAATTTTGACGAAAGAGATTGGTTTAGACAATGAAGTTGATTCGGCAATGGTCTTAGAAGCGATTGATATCGAGAACTGGAGTAGAAAGAATCAGTTAATTTTGACTTCTTTCTACGCATTGCATGATCTACCCGAAAAAGAGTTGGAAAATTTTTTCGTAAAGATGCGCCGAATTGGCATCAGCGGCTTAATTTTGAAAACAGATCGATTCATTAAAATGATTCCAGAGTGGTTTATCGAATTATGTTTCAATTATGAAATTCCTTTAATTAAAATCACACAAGACATTAGCTATGAAAAAATTCTATTTACGATTTACGAGCCTTTGTTGAATTATCAGTCGCATGTCTTACGTACGTATTACGATGTGCGCCAACGTTTCACCAAATTAGAGCGCCACTACCCAACGGTTGAGACGATTATGCAAGAATTTTATGACATCATTAAATTACCCTTCGCTTTAAAAATGTTGGATAAACATCTGGAAATTAGCGATGGTGACTTACCCCATGATGCGATTGTGCTCTCAAGAGAAAAACTAAAAAACAGTGAATTCACTAAAAATGATTACTCTCTTTTAACACTTTATTCTCATGCCAACCCCAAAAAACAGTTGGCACTAGAAGTTTCTATTTTCAATAGTTATTCCACTAATTGTTTACTTCTGGTTTATTTACAAGATGAAAAGGTTAAAGAAACGGATTTAGTGATTATCGAAAATGCGATTGATGTCTTACAAGAAAAATTCAATACCGAAAATTTGTTAAAAAAAGAACGGTATACTCGTTTGAACAACTTAGCGGATGCTATTTTACAAAATACACCACAAAATCCTGACGAGCTAAACAGTTTGCTTCGTGAAGTGCAAATGCAAGAGCTAGATTCTTACCAAGCGATTGCTTTTTCTACCAAAGACACCAATACACAACTCATGAAAGAACGAATTATTGCCTTACTTCGTACCCTGCGTGTGAAATCCATCTTCTTCGATCAGCTAAATTATTCGGCGGTCCTTTTTAACTTCAATGAAAGTGATGGAAAAATTACAAAGCTGCAATTAAGTCGTTTATTAGCTGAACTTTTAGAAGAAAACGACACGCTTACCGTTGCCGTCAGCAGTTTAAAATCACGAGAAGGGATTAAAGAGCTACTGATTGAATGTCTGGACATTCTGCGCTTTAATGAAACTTTTTATAACGGACCAATTGTCACCTTAGCCGATATCGGGGTATTTAAAAATTTTATCCGCGAAGACCAATTGGAAAATTTAGACGAATTAATTCCTCGCGCACTTTATCAATTAGCCGAAAATAACTACGATTTGTTTGAAACCTTGTACAGTTTTTTCAAAAATAATCGCAACTATAAACAGACCTCTGAAGCGATGTTCCTTCATTCAAAAACGATTCGTTATCGTTTAAACAAAGTGGAACAACTTCTTGATATTGACTTAGCCAATCCCTTGCAATTGTTAAATTATGAAATTGCCACATACATTATAAAGATGAGGAGACGTGCACTTGAAAAACAATCAAACACTCGCTAATGGCGCAACAGTTACTATCTACCCCACTACGACTGAATCAACGAACTATGTCGTCTATTTACATGGTGGCGGGATGATTTATGGAACCAAAAGTGATTTACCAGAAGAACTGAAGGAGCTGTTTACAAGCAATGGCTATACCGTTTTAGCGCTGGACTATTTGTTGGCTCCAAATACAAAAATCGATCACATCTTAGGGACGCTAACAGAAACCTTCCAATTGCTAAACGAAGAGATTATTCAAAATCAGCCATTTGGTTTGTGCGGACGTTCCGCTGGCGGTTATTTAATGTTACAGTTAACCAAACAATTACAAACACTAAATTTGACTCCACAATTTTTAGTCAATTTTTACGGCTATACAGATTTAGAATTTATTAAAGAGCCACGAAAATTATTAAAGCAAGCCATTTCCGCTAAAGAAATAGCTACCATTGACCAAACAAAGCCTGTTTGGGATGATCCTTTTCTTTCTCGCTATCTGCTGTATCATTACAGTATTCAGCAAGGGCTATTGCCGCACTTTTACGGATTACCAGAAAATGAGGACTGGTCTGCTTACGCACTGTCAGACGAAACATTAAAAACGTTTCCACCTTGTTTCAGTACAGCTAGTAGCTCAGACGAAGAAGTGCCGTTCCGCTATAGCAAAAAAATCGGACGGACCATTCCTGAGAGTACTTTTAAAGCGGTTTACTATTTAGAACATGATTTTTTAAAACAAACCAAAGATCCTTCGGTCATCGCTTTATTTGAGCAATTGGATAGCTGGTTGAAGGAACGATAAGCATAACAAAAAAAGAAGCGAGAAATCTCGCTTCTTTTTGTTATTTTTGATAAAGTGTGGTTCCTTTTACCACACTGATTTCCACCGGTGTCTGACGAGCGACAAAAGCCGCCGCACATTCTGCTTCAGTGAGTAAGTAAGTTGCTTCAGCACCAACTTGCGGCCAATTTGCTTGCCCTTGTTCATCTAAAGTCGTGATACCATCTGTCACTAAGCCTAATAATTGTGTTAAAGCATCTTGATCTTTCACATTAAAAAGTTCACCTAAACGAGCCAATTTTTCTTGTAATGAGCCATCACCATAAGGAGACCAGCAATCGTAGATATTGTCACAACCAAGATGGACATTGACTCCATGACGTAACAATTCCATAATTGGCGGAATCGTGTTAGGTGTGATTGGCACGCTGGAATTAATATGAATTTTTTCTGCTGCTAAAGCGTCATAAACTTCGTCACGTTCTTCACCAATGAAATCATTTAACCCGAAGGCATGACTGATAAATACTTTGTCTTGTAGACCATATTCTTTCGTTAAACGAATAATTTCTTTAATCGTTGTTGTCCCAGCTTCATGACGGTCATGTAAATGAATATCCACACCGACACCATGTTTATCTGCTAAGCGGAATGTTTCAGCCAATGATTTTTTGTAATCACCATCTAGTGAATAAGGATCCACGCCACCAATAAAATCGGCACCTTTTGCCAATGCTTGATCAACTAATTCAACGGAATCTGAACGTAGTAAGCCGTGCTGTGGAAAGACGACAATTTCTACCGCAAATGGTTTCGCTTGGCCCAATGCTTGGACTTCATCAAAATAACGTAAGTCTGTCATCGGTTCCACGTCAACATGTGTTCTGAAGGCTGTCGCGCCATGTGGTAATTCTAAGTCAATTAAATGATTGGCGCGTTCAGTTAAAGAAAGTTCTAAACTATCTAAATAAGGGATTTCTGCTTCGACACGTTCCACAATTGACTTCGCTGGCGTCACCGGATACCACGGAACACCTAGTTTACTTTTATCAAAGTGACAATGTTTTTCAATCAAACCTGGTAAAATCAATTGATGGTGACCATCAATAATTGTCAACCCAGGTTCTTCTACCAATTCTTCATTGGGGATGATTTTTGTAAATACTCCATCTGTTACTTCAATTGCCACTTCTTTGGTTACTGTCCCAGATAACCAGTCACCTTCTTTTTGATACCCTGTTTCAATTCGAACATTTTTTAACCAATAATTCATGCTTTCCTTCACTCCTACCTGTATTTATTCCTTCCCGAAAGGACACAATACTTAGTTGTACTGTGCTAAAATTTTACTAATTTCCGTATAACCTTTTTGATTGGCATAGTCCATTGCTGTTCGACCAGAATTGTCTTTAATGGATTGATCCGCACCATTTTCCATTAACAATTTTACAATATCTTGGTAAAGTTGGTTCCCTTCACGTAGCCCCACTGCCTCAATCAACGCTGTATAGCCAAAGTCATTTTGGAAATCTATGTCTTCTCGTCCATCTTCTAACAAGAGCTTCACATTGTCAATATGTCCTTTTTCAGCTGCCGGAATTAACGCATTGCCACCGTAACGGTTATGCTTAGTTAAATCTGGTGTCGCATTTTTTAACATATACGCTAAAATCTCCGTACGTCCTTGCGCTCCCGCATAAAGATAGGGACTATCACTAATGCTATTTTGCAGATTAATATCGGCACCCCGATCAATCAACGCTTTTGCAATCTCAATGTCATTATTGTGAACAGCGATATTGAGCGGTGTGTTGCCTTCTGTGTCGACTTCATCCACTTGATAAGTAGTATCTTGTAAAATTTCCTTGACCTTCTTCGTATCTCGTTGATTGGCTGCTTCTAAAAGCGCACCCACTTCATAGGTCTTCATCGGTTCTTTCACTTCCTCTTTTGATGTTGTTTGAGCTACCGAACGGGTTGTACTGGTGCTTTCAGTTTTTGCACTACTTTGAGTAGTCACCGTTTGACTATTTTTTGACGCTGCGGAGGGTGTTTCTCCTCCTTGACACGCAGCAAGTAATGGAATGGTCACGACACTTAATAGCCCCATTAAAATTTTTTTGTTCATTGTGCTCAACTTCCTTTCCTCGAGAGAAATATGAGATTTTTCTCCAGTGGTTCTAATCTAACGAATCTTTTTTTATTTGTCGATTAAAACGCTTTCTCTGTTTTTCTATTTTAAAAAGAGAGAAACCAAAAGCAGGAAGTCCTGCTTTTGGTTCCTATTCTCATGTCTAGTTTTTAAAAGGTAAATGTTGGATTAAAAGTTCCTTGGTAAGGTTCATGTTCCACGAATACTTGAATATCATTACCAGCGTTATCTTTGCCCATTCGAGTATACGTAAATCGATCATTGTTTAGTTCCGTTAATTCTAGCGCCGCACCGTAACGATTCGTACCAATAGATACATGGGCCCGAATCTTGTTATTGTCCACCACTTGGAAGTACCCAAAGTCGCCGCGGGTTTCACCCGTTTGTAAATTGAAAAATTCATATTTACTTGTGTTTGGATCAAATTTCGCTAAACTAATGAAATTTTGATTGGCCGCTGTCACATCATTCCCATTTTTATCTACGACTTTTGTGCCATTCCACAATGTTGTTCTTAAAATTTTATCCCCTGATTTATTTGTCACAATTTTGCCAGTTTGATTGGTTAATGCTTCACGTCCATTTGTAAAAGCTAATTTTTTCCCATGATAAGGGATGTGTTCCACGTAAACTTCAACATCATTCCCCAGTTTATCTTTTCCTAAACGTTTGTAAGTAAATTTATCTTTACTCACTTCAGTTAAATCCACTATGGCTTGATAATTTTGTGTCCGCGAAATTAAAATTCGTTTTGTACCATCACCTGTCACAAAAAATGTTCCTTCGTCACCACGGGTTTCCCCAGTATTTTTGTCGAAAAACTCGTAAAAACCGGTTTCACCATCATATTTTGCTAACCCAATAAAATTAGCATTTTCTGCCGTTAAATCATTACCTGCAGCATCATAAACTCGGGTTCCTTGCCAGTCCGTACCAGATAAAATCTTAGTCGCCTTGTCGCCTTTTGTTTGGCCATTGTTTTGATGTTTACCTAAATTTGCTGTAGCACTGTTTGGATTGGCTGCATGATCTGCAAATGCTGGACTTGCATAACCTGCTATCAGTAACGTACTTAATGTTACTAAAGTAATCGAACTTAATACTTTCTTTTTCATAAAGCATCGCTCCTTTTCTTTGATAAACCTATCTTAACAAACGATTCTAAACTACCACTGTCAGAAAAATGAACAATTTATAAACGATTAAAAACAACTATAAACTATTTTTTTGTTAAAAATAAAGTGGTCAAAAGAATCCTTTACTTTCTTTTGGCCACTTCATCTACTCGTAATTGACTAATTAGAACGTGAAGTTTGGCGTAAAGTCGCCTTCATACGGTTCATGTTCCACAAAAACTTTAATTTCTTTGCCGTTATTGTCTTTACCCATTCGTGTATACGTAAAACGTTTATCATTTAATTCTGTTAATTCTAATGCAGCTCCATATTTATTGTCACCAATTGAAACATGGGCACGGATTTTGTTATTATCAATTACTTGGAAGTAACCAAAATCTCCACGAGTTTTACCCGTTTCTAAATCAAAGAATTCATATTTACTTGTTTTATTATCAAATTTTGCTAAACTAATAAACATTTTATTTGCTTCAGTAACATCGTTACCGTCTTCATCTAAAACTTTCGTGCCATTCCATAATGTGGCCCCTAAAATGTCATCGCCAGGTTCATTGGTAACAATCTTGCCAGTTTCTGTTTCTAAATCTTTACGACCGTTCGTAAAAGTTAACTTTTTGTCAGAATAAGGGACATGTTCTACAAAGACTTCTACATCTTTACCATCTTTATCTTTCCCCATTCGCTTATAGGTAAATTTATCTTTCGTCACTTCCGTTAAATCAACCACTGCTTGATAGTTTTGTGTATCCGAAATTAAGATACGCTTTTCGCCATCGTCTGTCACGAAGAATGTGCCTTCATCGCCACGGGTTTCACCTGTTTCTTTGTCGAAAAATTCATAAAAACCTGTTTCACCATCATATTTTGCTAAACCAATAAAATTAGCATTTTCTGCTGTTAAATCATTATTGTTTTTGTCGTAAACTTTTGTGCCTTGCCAATCAGTACTGGATAAAATTTCTGTTAATTCTTGTCCTTTTGATTGCTCTTTAGCTGCTTCTGCTGAACTAGAGACTGCAGTGCTTGAGCTAGCTGCACTTGATTTATCTGTTGCAGAGTTGGCTCCGCCAGCACAGCCTGCAATCAACAACGTACTAAAGGTTAATAAGGTAAGCGCACTAAAAACTTTTTTCTTTTTCATGGTTGGTAATCCCCTTTTTCTTTTTGATATATCTAGAATAGCAAAGCCTTATAAACTCCTACTTGCCGAAAAATGAACAAATTATAAACAAATGAAAAAAAGTTAATAACAATACTAGCTTTTTTTTGTTCACTTGTAATACACTATAATTAAGAAATAGATTAAAACCACTAGGAGGGACGCTTTTGACCATTAAACGCCGCTTTTTTATTTCTTATATTAGTGCCATCATTATTACTTTAGCCTCTGTTTTAGCTGTTTTATCCTTAGCTTCTTACATCACATTAGGAACTGTCCCCAGTTTGCCCCAAGCTTACCGAATGATGAATAAGCAACGACCATTGACCGCTAACGAAGAAGAAAGTTATTTATCCTTAGATCAATTGTTAAAAAAGTCACCGAAATTACTAGATACGCCTTTAAGTAAAGAATTAAAGGAAACGATTCAAACAATTGAGGAAAAAGGATTAAGTGTGATTATTCGAAAGAATGCACGGTTTCCTTATTATTCGGATAATTTAGTAGAAAAATCTTTGTCTGTACATATTCCAAACTACGAAATGAATAATATTATGCCAACTGGCACACTGGATAATGCAGGGCGTCTATATCATTATGTCAAATCCGATTTTCATTATTTAGATGGTTCTAACGGGAGCTTTATTGTCTTGAAACGCGAAAGCAGCCTTTTTGAATTCTTCACACGCTGGATTATCTGGATGATTTTGTTAATTGTCCTTGTAGCAATTGCGGCAGCTTGGCTCATTAATAAGCGCTTAACCAAAACCACTATCGAGCCATTAGAAGCATTAGAAAAAGCGACTAAAACATTGGGTAAGGAGGCCCAAAAAGAAAATCCATTTACACCAACTAACCACCAAACCGTCTCAACGGAAGTCAAACAGCTTCAACTTAGTTTTGAACAAATGTGGCAAGATTTAGAAGAAGCCAATGCGGAACGCGAAAAATATGAAGATAATCGGAAAGAATTAATTGCCAATATTTCTCATGACTTAAAAACACCAATTACTTCTATCATTGGTTACGTTGAAGGCTTGATGGATGGTGTTGCCAATACCGAAGAAAAAAAACAGCGCTATTTAACGGTCATTCATGAAAAAAGTTTAGGCCTCAATGATTTAATTGAAGAATTATTTTTGTATTCTAAATTAGACCTAGACCGTGCTGTCTTTACAATGGAAAAGACCAATTTCACTCGTTTTATTGCACATATTCTTGAAGAATACCGTTTGGAACAAGAACTCGTGATTACTTCTGTACTTCCCACCGAAGCCTTATACGTTCAAATGGACCCCACGCAGATGAATCGCGTGATTACCAATCTAATTCAAAATAGCATTAAATTTGCGGATCCCACTAAAGAACAACTAGCCTTTACGATTTCTTTAACGCATAATCAAACAGACTTAGTTTTAACCATTACAGATAACGGCATTGGTATCGATAAAAAAGAATTACCTTATTTATTCGAACGCTTCTATCGTGTAGACAAATCTCGAACCCCAACAGTTAAAGGAAGCGGCTTGGGATTAAGTATTGTCAAACAAATTATTGACTATCATCAGGGAACAATCACTGTCACAAGTAAAAAAGGAGACGGCACCAACGTGATAATTACGTTGCCGTTGTTGGAGGATGAAAAATGAAACCACATGTATTAATTATTGAAGATGATCCAAGCATTGCTGATTTGCAAAAAGATTATTTAGAAATTAACGATATGACTGTCACAATTGAACATGATGGAAAAAAAGGATTGGAAGCAGCTTTAAATGAGCCCTTTGATTTAATTATTTTAGATGTGATGCTGCCAACTATGGATGGTTTTGAAATCTGTCGTGCAATTCGAAAAAAAAAGCAAACGCCGATCATGATTGTTTCGGCTAAAAAAGAAGATATTGATAAAATTCGTGGGCTTGGCTTAGGTGCTGATGATTATATAATCAAGCCGTTTAGTCCCAATGAATTAGTCGCTCGAGCAAAAGCCCATATGAACCGTTATCAATTGCTAAGCAAAGCAGAACAACCACCACAATTACTAAAAATCAATGAAATCGCTGTCGACACTGCCGCCCACAAAGTGTTTGTTTTAGAAAATGAAGTTATTTTTACAAGCAAAGAATACAAATTGTTGGTTTTCTTGATGGAACATCCTAATCGCGTGTGGAATAAAGAAGAACTTTTTGAAAGTGTCTGGGGATTTGATGCCTTAGATACTGAGGTTTCGACTGTCGTTGTTCACATTAAACGGATTCGGGAAAAATTAAAAAAAGCCAATCTTTCTGACTCTCCAATTGAAACACTCTGGGGAAGTGGCTACCGCTTCAATCGATAAAGAGAGCAAAAATAAGTCGGAGCCTATTTCTAGGCTCCGACTTATTTTTTTATTAATTTACACGAGAAAATTTTTGATAAAGTTGGTTGAAAACAATCATAAATTGTTCAATTTCTGCCATTGTATTGCTTTCATCTAAACTAATGCGCACAGCGGAAGTCGCCAATTCCCCAGGCACATGCATGGCATACAAGGTGCTGCTAGCCATTTTTTTTCGGCTAGAACAAGCACTCGTAGTCGAAATATAAATCTGTTTTTCTTCCAATGCATGGACTAGCACTTCGCCGCGAATCCCTTTCAAAGCAAAACATAAAATGTGTGGCGCAAAATGTTCATTATCTTGTGAAAAAACAGTCACATTTTGAAATTCTTCTAGCGCCTTTAATAAATAACTCCGTAATGTCGCCACATGTTGCGGCCGTTGTTGTTCGTTCTCTAAATGCAAACGCAACGCTTTGGCCATTGCCACAATTGCTGGTACGTTTTCTGTCCCACTGCGTTGGTTGTTTTCTTGTCCGCCTCCTGTTAAAAGCGGCGCTAAACGTTTTCCTTGTTTCCAATACATAAAACCAATGCCTCGTGGTCCATGAAATTTATGTGCAGAAAATGTTGCAAAATCCACCCGATCCGTTAACCACTCTGAGTAATTAACTTTCCCAATTGCTTGAACGGCGTCTACATGAAAATGAATTTTAGGAAACTCCACTAAAACCTCGCTAATTTCTTTAATTGGTTGAATCGTTCCCACTTCATTGTTGACTGCCATAACAGAAACCAAAATCGTTTCTTTTCTAATTAATTTCTGTAGTTCCTCGACTTTTACACGACCTTCTTTATCCACTGGCGCATAAGAAAGTTCAAAACCTAGTTCGACTAATTGTTCCGCTGTTTCTGTAACTGCTGGATGTTCCACTGCAGAAATAATAATATGATTACCAAATTCTCGTTTTTCGATTGCCGTTCCTTTTAAAACCCAATTATCGCCTTCAGTTCCGCCACTTGTAAAATAGATTTCATTTGCTGAAACATTGATTAGCTCCGCAATCTGCTTCCGTGCTTGTTGTAAGAGCCGATTCGCTTGGTTGCCTAAGTCATGCAGACTAGACGGATTGCCAATAATCCGCTGACTGGTTTTTACATATGTATCTAAAGCCTGGGGGTAAATCGGTGTAGTTGCACTATTATCAAAATAAATCATTTGTCACCCTTCTTTTTTAAAATTCTTTCCCATTATATACTTTCTAAAGTATCACTTCAAGTCACCCCCACGCCATAAAAACAGAGGCTTGTCTGTCGACAAACCTCTGTTTAGTGATTGTTTAATTAAATTGCTGTTAGATTAGGGTTATTGATATTTTTAAAATAAAAATCTTCGATTCGTTTGAACGCCCCTGGCTCAACAGCTTCCAATGCTGTTCCAATTTCATCTAATGCATCTTGATAACGGAATTCTGTCGAGAATAAATACATGCTTTTATCTAAAGCCGTTCGGATGTTCTCGTGAGTATGACGATAGCGGTTTGCATATTGCATCATTTGTTCTGTCAGAGCTGCTGCATTGACTAAATCTTTTGTTTTCTTATCTAATAACTCTAAATCATCTTCGCATAAGTCACACAAACGATTGATTTCATCCATGTTAATGCGCATTTTATTTAAGGCTCGGCTTAAATCTTCAATTCGATCCGTTGCCACATAGAAAAATTCTAAGTAATCAGCAGACAAACCTGGTAATCGTTGCTTTTCAACATACCGTTTGATACTCCGTAAACGGAATTCGTATTCGTCGACTTTTTCTTGGGCGACTTTTTCGCCTTTTCTTAGTTCTTTCAATGAAGCATCAATTTCTAATTGTTGATTTTCAATATCATCTAAAATCTTATAGCATTCTTTATAGAACGCTTGAATTTCAGAGTAAGGAACGGTATGTTCTTTCATTCGAGGTTCCAAGTCTTTTTGACGGCGAATAATTTCTTCAATTTCCGTTTGGAAACCACGACTACGTCCTAGCTCGTTGTTATTTAAGGTGTAGCTTTGTGATACATGGTCCAATTCAATCATTAATTGACGGTTATTTTTTAAGGAATGAGAAATATAATCGTCAATAATTTTTTGATTGGTCACGACATATTTCTTCGCTTCAATCTCACGTTCCATCACTTCATATAATGCATCAATCGCCGTTGCTGTGTCGCGATTTGCGACCTCTACTGCGGCAATCTCTGTTTTCTCTAAATCAGCCATTGAATTCTCGACACGTTTTTTCGCATGTTGAATTTCTTCAGCAAAGTTTTGTTCAGGGAACACGTAATCGTCAGCTAATAATTGGTTGTAGCCTTCTTCGATTTCTTTTAATTGATCTGGGAAAGTTTCATTTAATTCTTCATACATTGGTGGAATCCGTTTCATTAAGTCTTCCAATTCATACGTATGACGTTCCGCATCTTCTAGGACTTCTCGAGCCTCGATTGGGTCCCCCGATGTATTTAGTGTGACAAATTGTGTGAATTCAATTTCGACGTTTCTTAATTGTTTTTGTATTTCGGAGTATGCTGGACCAAAGCTAGCTTTATCATCTTTTAGTGATTTACTTAATTCTTCATAGACATCCAAAGCTTTTTGAACTTCTAATGAATTGCGCTCTTCACTTTCACGTAATTCTTTCAAGCCATTACGAATGACTTCCACTTCGGCTTCCATTTCGGTCATCGTTTCATTCGCTTCCACGACTGCTTTCTTCGCTTTCATGAAACGGAAAATTTCATTTTGATTTTCGACTTCATAAATTTGACTCTCTAGTTCGGCGAAAGAACGCGTTGATAGTTCTACCCAACGTTGATTCCATTCACGGAAACTATTTTGACTCTGTCCAACTAGATGCATTTTTTTAATGTCATCGATTTCTTCAAAGACTGGCAAGTCAAACAGGGCTTCTTTACGAACTTCTAATTCATCTAATTGTTCTTGATTTTTTTTGCGCATAAAATAACCAATTAAGTATAGCACCGCAGCAATAATAACGATTACTAGTACTAAAATGATAATCCAATTATTCTTCATTTTGGCTCCTCCGATAATTTTTCTATAATAAAAGAAAGGTTGTTTGTTCTCTTCACACGGTTATCTATTGTTCCTGACCCTTGAAAAAGGGCATTCTTGCAGAAATACCTATAGAAAATTATAGCACAAACTGTATATTCATTCACTAGTTATAACAAATTTTTTTAAGAAAACCCGCGATCTTCTTACGAAGGGGTTGATTTACTGCTTTCATCGATCCGATTTTCACTAATTTTTTTACAAATATCACTTAGTTGTGTTAAGAAGGCATCCGCTTGACTTTGATCCATCCCAAAGTGTTCATCACGCATAGCCCAAACTTCTAGCCCAGCTTCTTTGGCAGAAGCAATGCCTTTTTCTGAATCTTCAATGGCTATACATTCCTGTGGCGCAACAGCTAATTCTTGTAACGTGTGCAGATAAATATCCGGCGCCGGTTTACTTTCTTCGAAATCTTCCCCACTCACGACCGCATCAAAATAACTACTTAATTGCCCCACTGTCAAAACCTCTTCAATTGCGTCTTTTGTGGAAGAAGAAGCTAATCCGATTTTATAGCCTTGTCTTTTTAAAAATTGTAAAACACGTTTCGCATTTTCATCAAGCACAGCTAAATAATCTATCGGATGCGCTTTTTTATAGGCTATGTATTGTTCATTTAAAAAAGCAATATCTAGCTCTCTTTTGTTGACTTGTTCAATCTTTTGCCATAATGAACGCATATCCGCGCCGACTAATTCCGGCAAGGTTAGGCCCTCAATGGTCAAATCAAATTCCGCTAAAAATGCTTTACGTCGCTCATAATAATAAGCTTCGCTATCTACTAGGACACCGTCCATATCAAAAATAATGGCAGTTTTGGATTCTGTCATACTATTTAACTCCTTCGTTACGACTCATATCTTTACAGTTTAACAAAATTTTAAGAAAAAATGAAGAACAAATATTTTCATGATTTCCTAACTTTCTGAAAATAAGTGGTTGCTTTTCTAAATGTTTTTCGGTATCCTTTTACTAATCTACAAATGAGAAAATAATTAAAAACAGGAGTGATAAACGTGAACGTAGTTAAATTCGGCGGTAGCTCGCTAGCATCAGCACCACAGTTACAGAAAGTCTTACAAATCGTCAAGGAAGAGCCGCGCCGAACGTTTGTCGTTGTATCCGCTCCTGGAAAGCGAACCCCGCAAGATATTAAAGTGACTGATTTATTGATTCAATACTATCAGCGCTACTTAAATAATGAGGAAATTGAATCGACAATCTCTGCCATCATTCGTCGTTATGAAGATCTTTTTGATGAATTACACTTGGATAAAGCAGTTTTAGCTGATATTGCTATTTCGATTCGCCAATTAGCCACTTTACCAAAAGAAAACAATGCTTTTTTATTTGACTATTTTTTAGCTAGCGGCGAGGACAATAATGCAAAAGTTGTTGCCAGTTTTTTCAATCAGAATGGCTTAGATGCTCGCTACATTAGTCCAAAAGAATTAGGTCTCCTAGTGACACCTGAGCCAGGCAATGCCCGCATTTTACCAAAAGCTTTAGAGAAAATTAGTGCCTATCGTGAGACTCAACAAATCTTGGTTATTCCAGGTTTCTTTGGTTATACAGAAGCCGGCGAAATTTGTACTTTTTCTCGTGGCGGTTCCGATATCACAGGGTCCATTGTTGCCGCAGGTGTTCAAGCAGATTTGTATGAAAACTTTACCGATGTGGACGGAATTTATGTCGCCCATCCTGGAATTATTGAACAGCCTCAAACGATTCAAGAATTGACCTACAGAGAAATGCGGGAGTTAGCTTATGCAGGATTTGCCGTCCTCCACGACGAAGCTTTAATGCCTGCCTATCGCGCAAATATTCCAGTCGTTATCAAAAATACTAACAACCCACATCATCCTGGCACCCTAATTACCACTTCTCGCAAAGTGAAGCATGCCCCTGTTGTAGGAATTGCTAGTGATCAAGGGTTCGCAAGTATTTACATTAGTAAGTATTTAATGAATAGAGAGTTAGGTTTTGGGCGACGGCTTTTAGAAGTACTAGAAAAATTAGCCTTAAGCTATGAGCATATGCCCTCAGGAATTGATGACATCACAATTGTTTTAAGAGAAGACCAGTTAACAACTGAAATTGAAAATAGACTGATGGCCCAACTCCAAGAAGTTTTAGCGCCTGATGAGTTACGCATCACGCATCACCTTTCCATGATTATGATTGTCGGGGAAGGCATGCGCCAACGAATTGGGGTTACTGCTGAAAGTACAATGGCGTTAGCCAAAGAAAAAATCAACTTAGAAATGATTAACCAAGGATCTTCGGAAGTAAGTATTATGTTTGGTATCAAAAAAGAACAAGAAGAAAAAGCCATCAAAGCCTTATATCGGACGTTCTTCCATGATTAATGAAAAAGACGAATGAGAAAACTCATTCGTCTTTTTCATTGGTCTCAGTAATTTTCAATTGGCGTTGAATTTCCGCTTTAATTTTAGCTTCTGGCGCAAAATCTTGTTCCCAATTTTCAGGTTTTAATACTTTATTTGTTTCCGGATCATAATGTGGCTGTCCATCTGGAAATAATTTTCCCATATTGGCTTGATGAACGATTTCAATAATTTTTGTTGGATTGACGCCCATTAAGCAAAACGAACCATAAGTAAAATACAATAAATCGACTAGTGCATCCACTTCCTCCACTAAAGGATCAGATACTGGTTTGCCTTTCGCCAAGACTTTCTGCTCTGCTTTATCGACAGATTTTTTTAATCCGTTGACCAATTGTTGAAAAAGCACCTGGTCATTATTAGCAGCACTATATAAAAATTCTACAAGTTCTTCAACTTTAAACTCTGCTCGTCGACTGGCTAGCTCTGGCGAAAAAGCAGTTGGTTGCTCTGGTTGTTGTGGATTAAAAACCTCGTGGAAGGCACAAGCCATTTCATAAGGGGATTGCTTTTCAGACATTCAGCTACCTTCTTTCTCAAAATAAATCTAATTGTTTTGGATTCAAATCATCGTAACTCAAATTCAAGACTTTTTGCATCTGTAGAGCGTTTTCTGCGGCATCGCCGCCAGAATTATTATTAAAAATCACGCCTACTTCTTTAGCTTCTTGCGACATTTTTAAAACAGCTTCGCTTAAATCAGCGATTTCCTGCGTATTATAATGATAGAGGGTTCTTTTTTTACGCCACTCTGCATCATTGGCTAACCAGCCAGCCGCATTACGTCCGTGAAACCGGAAGAGCACGAGATTAGGATTCGTTACATACGGATAAAAGGGCACTGGATTCGTAGGAATCTGCGGTTCATCTACAATCACAAGTGAAAATTTATTTTCTTTCATAAATTGCAACATTTGTTTTACAAAGTTTGGTTGATACCATGAATTATTTCGTAATTCAATGGCGATGGGTAGGTCTTTAAACCAGTGACGAATTTTTTGCAAGTAAGCGACATTTTCTTTCGTACAACCAAATGTTCCTGAAAATTGTACCAGAAAGGCAAATAATTTTTTACTTTCAATTAATGGGGCCATACTTTCTAAAAAGGCGGTGATCATTTCTTCTTCACTTGCATAATAGGTCTGCCACTCACCTTGACAACTGATTCCACTATAAACTTTCATGACAAAGCGAAAGTTTTCGGGAACTGCTTTGACCCATTCAGCTACTCGTTCTTTGGGAGGAATCCCGTAATACGCCGTGTCCATTTCAACTAGCGGTAAATGACTGGCATATTCATAAAGCGTGGCCCGTTTTTTTCCAGTTAAATAGTCGTGTTCACTAAAAGATGTTAATCCTAAGCGAATCATGTCCTTCCTCCTCTGCGTAACTTTTTATTTTTCTAAACCGTCATCTCAACTTAGTTGGTCCAATCGATATTCGCTTCACAATAGGTTTGACCATCAATCCGAATCTCATGGCGCGTTTTCAAGTGATTTTCTTGTTCGACAATTTCGTAATGACTTTCGACTTCTTGGCCATATTCTACTTCTTTGTCAAATTTCACAAGAATTTTTTTCGGTTGATGCGTTGTTAAAAAGTCATACCCTAACACATCCAATAACCAATTAAAGTAAATCGCATTATTAACATGTTGATTGCCATCAATATCAAAAAAACGCACACGATAAGGTAAAAAGTTCCCCTCTGTGACCTTTTCAATTTTTTCATGGCGATAAATTTTAGTGATTTTTTCAGAATCAAAAGGTGCAATAATTTCTGGTAATACACTACTGATTTTCCGATTTTTTTGATCCATTAAGACAAAGGTTGATTTCACAAAGACACATTCATTGCCTTCTTCATCATGAACCCAAAAGTTACGATAACAAAAATATTTGTTATAACTCATAGCTTGCGTTGTAATTGCTACTTTTTCACCAACTTTTGGTAAACGGTGAATCTCTATTTCATAGTTGGTGATGACCCAGCCTAGGCCAAATTGGGCGACATAAGCTGCATTTCTTCCTAGTAATTCTGTTTGTTCTTCTGATACTTTAATGACAACCGCTAACAAAGCCGGTATTTTCATTGCACCAGTAAAATCGCCGTCATAGTAGGCAACTTCATAAGAGGATGTATGTTTTTTTTCCACGAAATAATCTCCTTTTTCCAATGGCTACTTTCGTGTCATTGTTTCTTCTTAAAAGTATACCACGTGATTTCTTCAATTGCGATTCCGAATGAAAAATTAACAAAACTTTGAAAAACACTATTATTTATATTATTTAAAAACATTCTTAATATTACTTAAAAAATATTGTTTTATTTTTAAAAATAACATTTCTTATTATTTGTATCCGAAAGATTATTATGTTATATTCCTATCTGTAAGCGCATACAAAATAATTTTTTAGGAGGTTTTTTTCGTGAAAAAGAGTTTATTAACAATCGTCCTGGCTTTTAGTTTTGTTTTAGGTGGCGCTGCATTGGCCCCTACTGTTTCGGAGGCTCATGGTTACGTAGCAAGTCCTGGAAGTCGTGCTTTCTTTGGTAGTTCTGCTGGTGGTAACTTAAATACAAATGTTGGTCGTGCACAATGGGAACCTCAAAGTATCGAAGCGCCCAAAAATACGTTTATTACTGGTAAATTAGCCAGTGCAGGTGTCTCAGGTTTTGAACCTTTGGATGAACAAACAGCTACTCGTTGGCACAAAACAAACATTACCACAGGTCCCCTTGACATCACTTGGAACTTAACTGCCCAACATAGAACTGCTTCTTGGGATTACTATATTACTAAAAATGGCTGGAATCCCAATCAACCATTAGACATTAAAAACTTCGACAAAATTGCTTCAATTGACGGCAAACAAGAAGTTCCTAATAAAGTTGTTAAACAAACAATTAATATTCCGACAGACCGCAAAGGTTATCATGTCATTTACGCTGTTTGGGGCATTGGTGATACGGTGAACGCCTTTTACCAAGCGATTGATGTGAACATTCAGTAAAAACACTCACATCTTAAACTAAATTAAAGGAGTTCTCAAAAAATGAAGTTAAAAAAAATAATTCCTGCTTTTCTCCTTCTTTCAACCGTAGCAGTTGGCTTGTGGTTAACGCCTACTCAAGCTTCTGCAGATGCTGCGGATACGATGGTAGATATCTCTGGCAAAAAAGTGTTGGTTGGATATTGGCATAACTGGGCCTCAAAAGGACGCGATGGTTACAAACAAGGAACATCAGCATCACTGAACCTTTCAGAAGTAAATCAAGCCTACAATGTCGTACCGGTTTCCTTCATGAAAAGCGATGGTCTGACACGGATTCCTACGTTCAAGCCTTATAACCAAACGGACACTGCCTTCCGACAAGAAGTCGCACAATTAAATAGTCAAGGTCGCGCAGTTTTATTGGCACTTGGTGGAGCAGATGCACATATTCAATTAGTCAAAGGCGATGAACAAGCCTTTGCGAATGAAATCATTCGTCAAGTGGAAACATACGGCTTTGATGGTTTAGACATCGATTTAGAGCAATTGGCGATTACTGCTGGCGACAACCAAACCGTTATCCCTGCTGCGTTGAAAATAGTCAAAGACCATTATCGAGCACAAGGAAAAAATTTCATCATTACGATGGCGCCAGAATTCCCTTATTTAAAACCTGGTGCCGCTTATGAAACATACATTACTTCCCTAAATGGTTATTATGATTACATTGCCCCACAATTATATAACCAAGGCGGCGACGGTGTCTGGGTTGATGAAATTATGACTTGGGTTGCTCAAAGCAACGATGCTCTAAAATACGAGTTCCTCTATTATATGTCTGATTCATTAATCCATGGCACACGCGGCTATCTACAGATACCAAACGATAAATTAGTCCTTGGTTTACCAGCAAATCGGGATGCTGCTGGTAGTGGCTATGTTGTTGAGGCTACCCCTGTAGCCAAAACTTTTGATCAGTTAGCAAAAGACGGTAATCCTATCCGTGGCTTAATGACTTGGTCTGCAAATTGGGACGTTGGTCAAGATGTCAACGGCAAGTCCTACAACAATGAATTTGCGACACGTTATAGTAACCTCGTAAAATAAAAGCTATTTTGAGACAGAACACCGCATTTGGTTCTGTCTCTTTTTAAATTTTACTCACCTGTCTTTCAATAATCCAAACAATGTTCTCTCGCTTTCTAACCAATTAATTTTAAACCAATCACAGAAACAATGATTAAAAAAATAAAAAATATCCGGCGTGGGTCTTTTGATTCACCTAAGAGCATTCCTAAAATAGCGCCTCCTGCTGTACCAATTCCTGTCCAAACCGCATAAGAAACGCCCATCGGTAATTGTCTCATCCCTAAATATAAGAATAAGAAACTACCACTAAACGCTAGAATTAAAATTAACAATGAACGTAAGTCTTTTTTTGTTGTAAATAGTTTAATTGAACCTACGCCAAAAATTTCAAAACAGCCTGCAATAACTAAGTATAACCAACTCATCTTGTTTCCTCCTCTTTATTTCCAGTTACCATTTTTAAGCCAATTACACCTATTAATAACAGCAACAGAAAAAGAACTTTTCCTATGCCCAATGGTGTGTGGAATAAAAAATGATCTGTCACAATAGTTCCAGCACTACCTAAGCCAACAAATACAGCATAGGCTGTACCGACTGGCAATTTCTCTCCTGCTTTAATCAGCGCATAGAAACTGATAAAGATTGCGATTACTGTCCCTAAAATCTCCCACCATGTTGTGCTATGCTTCATGCCAATGACCCAAATCACTTCACAAAAAGCGCCAAAAATAACTTTTAACCAAGCTTTACTCATCTTGTTTTCCTTCCCTTCCAAACAAAAAAAGTGCCAACAAACAGTTCAGCTATGGCCTAAGAACTGTTCATTAACACTTTAGTCGCAAGCATCCGGCGATGTTTACGAAAGTTTATGTATTAAAATATCTCAGGCTATTATATTCTTATTTTTAAAAAAAATCAACTAAAAAATAATAGTTCGAATTCGAGACATTTCTTTTGCATTTTTAGGACTAATCATTTAAACTTACTTTTAGTAAGTTAGTTAATTAAAAAATTATTTTTCTTTTAGGAGGATTTTTATTATGAATACACAAATTTTAGGTTTACACCACGTCACTGCCATGACTTCAAGTGCTGAAAAAATTTATCACTTTTTCACCGATATTTTAGGTCTACGTTTAATTAAGAAGACTGTCAACCAAGACGATATTGAAACATATCATTTATTTTTTGCTGATGATGCCGGCTCTCCCGGAACAGACATGACTTTCTTTGACTTCCCAGGCTTACCTAAAGGAACCAAAGGAACGAATACAATTTCTCGTACTTCCTTCCGTGTAAAAGATGATGCTGCTTTGGATTACTGGGTATCACGCTTTAATGAATATGCAATTGATCATGGAGAAATTCAAGAACGTTTTGGCAAAAAGTATTTAGAATTTGAAGATTTTGACAATCAACGTTACCAACTTATTTCTGATGAAAAGAACCAAGGTGTTGCAGCCGGCACGCCTTGGAAAAAATCTAACGTCCCTAGCGAACACGCTTTAATCGGCTTAGGTCCAGCCTTTGTAACTGTCGAAAATTACGAACATCTGCAACTAGTTTTAACTGAAGTTTTAGGGTTCAAATTGATTGATGCTGAAGGTAGTTTCCATTTATTTGAAGTTGGCGAAGGTGGGAATGGTGCCAGCATTATCGTAGAGCATCGAGAAGATTTGCCAGCGGCCCAAGAAGGCTACGGCAATGTCCATCACTTAGCCTTGCGCGTTGCCGATGAGGAAGCACTACGTTTCTGGATTGAAAAAATTAATCGTTTGGAATTTCCTAATTCTGGCTTTGTGGAACGTTTTTACTTTAAATCTGAATATTTCTTGGCAGCAACACATGTGTTATTTGAACTGGCAACCGATGGTCCTGGGTTTTTAGAGGATGAAACCTATGAACACGCTGGTGAAAAATTATCATTACCGCCATTTTTAGAACCAAAACGGGCAGGGATTGAAGAATTTGTGCGTCCTTTCGATACTTCAGATGCGAATGTTCAAAGAAATTAGTATTTTTTCTAGGAGGTTCCTATGATTCATTACAATAGTAACGAGTTATCTGCAAAAACAGCGTATAAATTTTTATCAGGAAGTATTATTCCTCGGCCAATCGCTTGGGTTACAACACAAGATACAGCTACAGGTGTCGTCAACGCTGCTCCCTTTAGTTTCTTTAATGCGGCGGCAGCTGAAATTCCTTTAGCAACGTTGTCCATTTTACGACCAGACAAAGAGCCTAAAGATACGGCACGAAACATCTTGGCTACTAAAGAACTTGTCATCCATTTCGTTAACGAAGACGTTCTTACTCAAATGAATCAGACTTCGGCGTCTTTAGCAGCAGAGATCAGTGAAATTGACACATTCGGTATTGAAACCATTGCCAGCCAGACTGTTACTGTTCCAGCAATCAAAGCCGCGCCGATTCGGATGGAAGCTCGCTTACATCAATATGTACCTATTGCTAACCATGAAGGTCAAATTATTACGGATTTATTCATTGTAGAAATTACCGATTTCTATTTTGATTCAGCCGTTTTCGATGAAGAACATCAGTACATTTTACCTGAAAAACTCCAACCGATTGCTCGTTTAGCAGGCAATGATTATACAACATTGGGCGAAATCCGTGAAGTTCGCCGCCCAACGTAAAAAGAAGGCCCCCGCCATGACGGCGGGGGCCTTCTTTTTCTGTTTTATGCTAATGCTCCCATTGGATCCCAAGGTGCCAAAACAGTTGGCGCTTGTTCCCAAGCTTTTTTCTGTTCGTCAGTTAATAAATCTTTGTGCACAACGATTTGATAAGTGTATTCGTCCATCCACGCATCGCTCATGACGAAGAAGCCATTTTCACCGACTTTTTCGCCCCAGCTATTTTCCACTTTCCATTTTGTTGTTTGACCATCAACGATATCAACACCTGTTAAAACCATGGCGTGTGTCATTAAGCTTTCACCAAAGTCTAAACGTTCTGCTTTAGTCATCGTAAAATCAATATCAAAAAGATCGTTCATATCGTAAACATCTAATGCCATAATTCCTGTGTCACGTGTTGAAGATTGTCCGACATCACAACCAAACCAAACAGATTCGCCTTGTTCCAATTGTGCAGCAGCTAATTTTTTGAAAGCAGCCATTTCTACATTTAAATATTTAACTTCTTTGCCGCCGACAACATTCCCTAACATTTCAACAGTGTATGTTTTGTTGAAGGGTTTATCTTCTGTAGGAGCATTAATAATACTTACATAATCATGTAAATTAACGCCAACGTATTTTTCAAAGAATGTTTGCGGTGTTAGATTTTGATCCAAATGATAATTTTTTTCTTCGTCACGGTATTCAAAATCAAAGGTTTCTGGCGGCGTTCCTAAAGAGATTGCTAAGAAATTATAAATTTCTTGTAACATTGCTTCTTTGTTTTTTTGGACTTCTTCAGCAGAAGCGCCTTTTTCAATTAAACTACGTAAAATTGTTGCATCTTTGCGTAATTTTTTATTTAAATAGTTGTTTAAATCACGTGAATTGGAACTGTTGCTGCTTTCAGGCATTGCCGTTTTAGGCACTACGCCATATTTATCAAAAATTGAAACGATCATATCCCATTGCCCACCATCTTGTTGTGGTGTAGCTAATAAAAAGGCCACTTTACGACTAGTCAACGGTTGATCGGCTGTTGCAATAATATTTTCATAGAAATAATTTGATTTTTCATATTTATCCCAGAAAAATGTATAGTTTTGTGATAATTCAAAATCTTTTAATTGAAACGCATTTAACATTCTATGTCTAAATGTATTTAATGCCGCAAACATCCAGCAGCGACCGCTTTGTTTTTGATTGGCCACTTTTCCAGTAGCTAAGTCGACTGAAAAGACGGGTACGTTATTCACGGCTCCTTGTACAGATTCACCTGAAGCGCTGATACCATTTTTTACTACACTACGTTGTAAGGCATTTTGTTTATTATTGTTCAAGAAATCTTGATGGAATTTCTCTGTTAATTTTGGTTCAATTGCTGTCATATTTTCATCGTCCTTTCATTTTACGTTCTTCTTCATTATATGCTTCTCTTTAAGTAGAAACAACCATTTACTCTAAATTCCTTGCTTTCCAACTCTTTTTGTATTAGTATATATAATACAGATAGCACAAATAAGACAGGAGTGATTCGATGCTTTTAGAAATAGATGAACAAAGCGAACAGCCCATCTATCAACAACTCATTGATCAAATCATTGTAGGCATTGCCAAAGGTGAACTGGTTCCCAATGAAAGTTTGCCTTCTATCCGACAATTGGCGGACGAAATCGGGGTCAATATGATGACTGTTTCAAAAGCTTATAATAAGTTAAAGCAATCAGGTTATATTGTGACTGACCGTCGTAACGGCACCAAAATTGCCGCAAAGTTACCTGCTACCGCTGTTTGGCAACAGCAATTGCATGAGCGTTTAGAACTTCTGTTGGCTGAAAGTTTTTTACATCAGCAATCCGAAGCAGAAATCCAAGCACTTATTCAGAAAATTTATCAAAATTTTGATTCGAAAGGGCGTGCATTATAATGGCGGTATTCTTTTATTTCATCCTAGTTTCTGTCGCTTTTTTTATGGCATTTACTATGGGGATTTATGCAAATCCTCACAAAAATATTATTTTGGAAAATACTTTACCAGAAGATAAACTACAAGATCCCAGCGTTCAAGCAATCCGAAAACGTTATAAAAAACGCTTGGTTCAACTAGCAGCTGTTTTTAGTGTTCTTAGTTTACCTTTGTTATTTATTCCTTATGATTCGATTTTATTGTTCCTTTTTCTGTTACTTTTATTTAGTTTTATTGGCAGTGGCTACTATCTGCAAATTGTTTATATTCGCAAAATGGCCGCTTTAAAAATGCAAAACGGCTGGTTGTTGCCTAAACGTCCTCTCTTAATCGATACGCAATTAGTTTTAAATAAAAACCAGAAACTTATTTCATTTTGGTGGTTTTTACCTGCGATTATTCTTACTTTTGCTGGGGGCTTTTATTCCTTGCAAACGGCGATTGGTTCCTGGATTCTTTTCTTAATTACTGTTTTGATGTTAAGTTTGTTCATTGGCGGCTATTATTTTATTGCGCGCTTACCTGTCAAACCGCTAACTAGCGACTCAAAAATTAATCAGCAAATCAATGACTTATTTCGGCATCATTGGTCTGTTTTAATGGTTTTATCCGCCTTAGTTTTTGCACCGCTAACCATTTTACCAACTTTCACAATTGTAATTGATTATACGGTTGCGATGGCCCTTACTTTTTGTTATTTTATTCTTTTGTTTGTTTATGTAGGCTTTCTCTTCTACTACCTATTTTCAATGCGCAAAAAACAAGATCAATTCGTTTTACAGGCTGGCGATTATCGCTATGGGGATGATGATCAATATTGGCGGTATGGGATTTATATCAATCCAAAGGACCCCAAAATCATGGTTCCTGATCGCATTGGTATGAATTTATCTATTAACCTAGGACGGCCTGCTGGGAAAATTATTCTAGCCGCTACTGGTATTTTAACGATTGCAGTGCTGTTCTTTGCCACAGTACCAATGTTTATAAATGATTTTTCTAGTCATGCCTTTCAAGCAACTATTGAAAAGAAACAAATTGAGTTATCTGCCCCATTAGCAAAAACAAGGTCAATTCCTTTTAACCAAATCACTGCTGTTTCTTTGATTGATGACTTACCTCAAGAACGCATCCGCACAATGGGTGCTGCGACAGATAGTTACTTAACAGGAGAATTTAAAGTCGCTGGAAAACCTGCTTATTTACTAATTTATACAAAAAGTCATCCGATTCTGAAAATAGAAACGCGGGAGAAAGTTTATTATTATACTGCGCGTGATGGTCAAGAAACGACTAAGATTTATCAGGAAATCAAAGCAAAACTTCCATAACAAAAAAACAGGGCCTACTCATGATGGTAGGCCCTGTTTTTTGTTATTCGCTGACAACCTTGAATTTTGTATCTGCCAACGTGGTATTCAGTTCATCCTGGCTTACTTCACGATCTGCTGTCACAACGGCTGTTTGATCTGCCAAGTGAACCGCAACATTCGTTACGCCGTCAATTCCACTAAATTTTTCAGTGACCGCTTGAACACAGCCATCACATTTCATCCCATCAATTTTTACTGTTTTTTCCATTTCACTTCATCCTTTTCAATTTTATTTTTGACTTCCACTAGTTCTTTTCACCGTCGAAGGTTTAAATCCTTTTAAGCGTAAAGCGTTTAGTAAGACAGAGACTGAACTAAAACTCATAGCTGCTGCTGCAATCATCGGACTTAACAAAGGTCCACCAAATAAGTGTAACACACCCATAGCCACTGGAATACCTAATGTATTATAGGCAAATGCCCAGAAAAGATTTTCTTTGATGTTTTTGATGGTCGCTTTACTTAATTCAACTGCTGTAGGCACATCCATTAAATCACTACGCATTAGCACAATATCGGCCGATTCCATTGCAACATCTGTGCCTGAACCAATAGCAATCCCCACATCTGCTTGGGCAAGTGCTGGTGCATCATTAATCCCGTCACCCACCATCGCAACTTTTTTGCCTTCTGCTTGTAGTTTTTTCACTTCTAACGCTTTATCTTCTGGTAAAACTTCACTTAAGACACGATCGATACCTACTTGTTTCGCAATCGCCTCTGCAGTACGCTTGTTGTCTCCCGTAATCATCACGGCTTCGATCCCCATTTTATGCAAACGTGCAATGGCTGTTTGACTGCTATCCTTCACAGTATCTGCTACCGCAATGATACCCGCAAACGAACCATCTTTTGCCACAAACATTGGGGTTTTCCCTTCTTCTGCCAAACGATCCGCTTGTTGAACAAACGTTGATAGCTCAATGCCTTCTTCTTTCATTAATTTTATATTGCCCAAAAGTAGGACTCGTTCGTTGACTGTCACACGGATGCCGTGACCTGGAATCGCTGAAAAATCGCTTCCTTCTGCTAATGGCAATTGACGTTCTTTAGCCGCTCCCACAATTGCTTCACCTAGGGGGTGTTCTGATCCTTGTTCTGCAGAAGCTGCTAATGTTAGTAACTCAGCTTCTGAAAGTGCTGAATCAGCAACTAAAATATCCGTAACCACCGGTTTGCCTTCTGTAATAGTTCCTGTTTTATCAAACACGATTGTTTGAATTTTGTGAGTGGTTTCTAAAGCATCCCCACTTTTTATTAAAACGCCATTTTCAGCGCCCTTACCTGTTCCCACCATAATCGCAGTCGGCGTTGCCAAGCCGAGCGCACAAGGACAAGCAATCACTAACACAGAAATGGTAATTGTCAAAGCGAAAATCCATGACTCTTGTCCTAAAAAGAACCAAGCCAAGCCAGAAAGAACAGCCAAACCAATGACGATTGGGACAAAAACACCCGAAATTTTATCAGCTAATTGTGCAATCGGTGCTTTTGAGCCTTGCGCATCTTCCACTAATTGAATGATTTGGGCAAGGGCCGTCTCTTTTCCCACTTTTGTTGCCTTGAATTGAAAGCTGCCATTTTTATTGATGCTAGCACCAATTACTGCATCACCGACTTTCTTTTCAACAGGCAAACTTTCGCCCGTTAACATGGCTTCATCCACAGAACTACTGCCTGAAACAATCACTCCATCAACAGGGATTTTATCTCCTGGGCGAACAATCACAATGTCATCCAACTGAACAGCATCAACTGGCACTTCAATTTCTGCGCCATCACGTAAAATATGGGCAGTTTTCGGTGCTAAACCCATTAATTTTTTTATCGCATCTGAGGTTTTCCCTTTTGAAACAGCTTCGAAATATTTTCCTAATGTAATTAAAGTTAAAATAACACCCGCTGATTCATAATAAAGAGCCATTGTAAAACTTGTGTCTCCTAAGAATATCATGACTGTGCCATATAAACTATACACAAAAGCAGCACTGGTTCCTAAAGCTACCAAAGAAAACATATTTGGATGCCCTTTAAATAACGCTTTAAAACCAACTGTGAAAAATTCTCTGCCGACATATAGGACGGGTAACGTCAAAATCAATTGAACCATTGCAAAGGTCGTCGCATGTGTCATTGGATTCAACAAATCCGGCAATGGTAAGCCTACCATGTGTCCCATCGCAATATAAAGAAGTGGCACTGTAAACACCGCTGAGATCCAAAAACGTTGCCACATCTCAGCAATATGTTTTTGTTTCTTTTCACGATCTTGGTCCGCTGTTGCACCTGCAGCGACTTCTTCTGTCGCCTGATAACCTGCATCCGTAACTGCTTTGATAATTTCAGCACTCGTTACTTGATGGTCGTCATAACTAACCACCAGTTTTTCCGTGGCTAAATTAACAATCGCTTGTTGAACACCAGATAATTGGTTCACAGCTTTTTCAATCGTTTGGGCACAGGAAGCACAACTCATTCCTTCAATCGCAAACGTTCGTTGCTGGGCTGGGCTAATCGCCTTGTAGCCAGCATCTGACACAGCTTCCTTAATTTCTTCTTCTGTGACTTCCGTCTGATCATACGTGACACTTAATTTTTCCGTAGCTAAATTGACACTTGCCTTTGCCATCCCAGGTAACTTCGCCGTAGCCTTTTCAATCGTTTGGGCACAGGAAGCACAGCTCATCCCTTCAATATCAAACGTTTTACTTTCCATTTTTTTCACTCCTTTTTAAATTAAATGACATTGGCATTGACCAGGAATACAGTTGCAAGGGACGGATTCAACCGCCGTCTTGCGCTTCTCTTTCAAGAGTTCCTCTAATCGATCCAAATCGTCATAACTCAACTGACTCTCTGTTAAAATTGTTTCTACCACGGAACCAACTTTACGGCTGCACACCTTGGCTAAAAGTTCGTCTGCCACCGTTTCAACGCTCTGACGTTCTTCTACTAGCGGATAATAAATATATTTATTGCCTGCTTTCTCCGTCCCAACTAACCCTTTATCTGTTAAACGACTTAGTAACGTCTTGACGGTCGTTGATTTCCATTCTTTCTTCTCATTTAAAAGTGTATGCACTTCACGACTCGTGGTCTTGCCTTGGGTCCAAATAACCCGCATGACTTCCCACTCTGCATCTGTAATTGTCGCTAATTTATCTTTTGCCATACTCGTTAAATTCCTCCTTCATCAATAAAAAAAGAGTTCAAGGTTATTGACTACAAACGTAGTCGTTTATCTTGAACTCATCATATAGCTATTTTATTTTTTTGTCAACAACTTCTGCTCATCTTTTTTTATTGCAACGCAGATTCTTGTTTTTTAACAAAGTATTTCAATAAGAACGGTGCAACTAAGGTCGTTAAGATAATTACCACAATCATGCTCGTATAATACGCTTCTGAAAGTAATTTAGATTGGTAGCCAATTTGCGCAATGATTAATGCCATTTCCCCACGCGAAACCATCCCAGCACCGACCATTAAAGAACTTGTATTGGAGAAACCAACCATTTTCGCTCCCCAGGCGCCGCCCAGTAATTTCGTTAAAATCGCCATAATCGTCATTACCAAAATAAAAGGTAAATCCTTTCCTAACGTGTTAAATGTCACTGATAAGCCAATGCTGGCAAAGAAGACGGGAATAAACACGGCATAGCCAATAGCTTCAATATTGAAATCTATTTCTGTTTTTGCATCCGTTTGTCCCACAGCAATCCCTGCAAAAAAGGCACCTACGACAGAACTTAAACCAACTAAATCAGCCAAATAAGCCATGCCCAAACAGATAATCAATGACATGATAATAACAGACGACCCAATGTTCATTTTTTGACTTAAACGTAGTAAATAGGGAGCGATAAAGCGGACCAAAAAGAAAATCCCAATAAAGAATAAGCCTTGTTCAATTAACTTAACAATAAAGCTGACTTCTGTATTGCCGCCTGTACTTGCACCAATCATGCCGACAGCGACGCTTAAAATAATCACGACCACGATATCGTCAACGACAGAAGCTCCAAGAATCGTTGCACCTTCTTTACTACTTAAAACATTCAACTCTCTTAATACTTCTACTGAAATGCTGACCGACGTTGCTGCTAAAACTAACCCAAGGAAAAAAGCTTCTTTCCAAGAAAAAGCAAACAGCTGACCAATCAACATAGTAAAACCAACCGGTAAAACGATGCCCAAAATAGCAACCATGACACTAGGTTTCGCATATTTTTTCAATAATTCCAATTCACATTCCATTCCAGCAATAAACATCAACATAATGACACCAATTTCTGAAAAGTCATGCACAAACACATCTTGATGCACAATATTTAACATCGCTGGACCTAACACAATCCCTACTAGCAATTGCCCAATTACCGCAGGAATTCCTACTCTTTTACAAGCAACACCTGCTAAAGTCGTTGTAATTAAAATCAAACATAAAATACCTAAAAATTCCATTCTATTTCCCTCTTTCTCTATTAACCAATCATCACTGATTCTTTTGGATATTGAACTTTCGACTGACTTTCCAAGCCTTTCTTAATTAATGACAATAACACCGTGTACACACCCACACGACCGACGAACATTAGAAAAATAATCACCAGTTTACCAAAAACAGTTAAATCTGGTGTTAACCCCATTGTTAAACCAACCGTTCCAAATGCAGAAACCACTTCAAAAACGATATACTCAATCCCGTTTTTTAAAGGTAATGTTTCTGTAAACGAGAGAATAACCGAAGCAGTTACACATAAAAAAGTTGCCAAGAAGAACAAAGTAAACGCTTGGAGCACTACTCGCTCAGGAACTGTGCGTTCATGGAATTCCACTCGCTGTTTCCCTTTAAAAATTGCACGAAATTGTAAAAATAACACACCAAACGTAGTGGTTTTCAAGCCGCCAGCGGTTGATCCTGAAGTGCCACCAATAAACATCCACAAAATCGTGACAATCAGGCCTGGATTACTCATTTTCAAATAATCAACTGAATAAAAGCCAGCCGTTCTTGGTGTAACCGACAAGAACCAACTGTTGACAAGACGCTGCCAAAAAGACATATCAGCTGGAAAATGGCGATATTCCGAAATGTAAAAAATAACGGTCCCTAAGACTAAAAAGGTGGCGGTCACCGTTAAAGCAAGGCGTGTATGAATACTAACACGGTGCTTAATTTTATTTTTATAACCTTTAATCATTGCAAAAATATCGCGCCACACAATAAATCCTAAGCCACCAGCTATAATTAAAAAGCTAATGACTAGTAAAAGATAAGGCGAATTTTGATAAGGAACCATACTATCCCCTAGCAAATCAAAGCCAGCATTACAAAATGCCGAAACGGCATGGAAGAGACTAAAAAACATCCCTTTTTTCCACCCAAATGTTGGCACAAATTGAAAGGACAACAAGAAGGCTCCAAGTAATTGAATAATGGCCGCAAACTTCATAATATATTTCATTAAACGAAAAACTCCGGAAACTTCACTAACATTTAAAGCTTCTTGATACAACATCCGTACACTTAGTGACGCTTTTTTCCGTAGCAAACTAAAGAAAATCGTGGCAACGGTTAAAAAGCCTAAGCCGCCTAATTCAATCAAAATCATAATAATAACTTGCCCGATAGGACTCCAATGTTCCGCCGTATTCAAAGGCGAAAGCCCTGTAACACAGACGGCGGAAGTTGCCACGAAAAAAGCATCAATCCATTGCGTTTTTTGTCCAGCTTGTGCAGAAAAAGGCATCATTAATAAGATTGTGCCTACAACAATTAATAGAAAAAAGCCTAAGACAATTGTTTGAACAGGTGAAATATACAACCTTCTTTTGATCTGATGTTTCATTTTTTTCTCCTCTACCATTTCTTTGTCAATCAAAAACAACACAAACGGCTAGACAACTGTTGCTTTGTTCCTCTCGCCCTATGAGAAACTCAAAACCTTGAAAGCAACTTGCCCAACCGAATAATTATTTTTTAATTTTTGTTTTCACGTTGATAAATCGAATAAACCAACTCATTTTTTTGATAAACCTGTTTTAAACGAACTGGGATTGATTGATCCATTGTCTCGTATAGAGCAATGCCCTCACCCAGAAACAGTGGTATTGTCGTCAAAATGAAGGTATCAATTAAATCAGCTGCCAAAAGCGGTTGAACCACTTTCGGGCCTCCAACAATCCAAATTCCCGCGCCGTCTTCTTCTTTGATACGACGAATTAATGTGACGGGATCTTCCTTTGTAAAAGTTCTTGAAGCAGTTGATGGTTCTGGATGAGAGGTAATGATATAAGAATGCTTGTCTTCATAAAAATACACATCTGGGGGCAATTCTTGTGTCACTTGATCATAAGTAGTCCGCCCCATTACCACAGTGTCTATTTTTTCATACATTTCATCGTAACTACGATCTTCTTCATCGCCACGAATATTCTCTTCTAACCAAGCAACACCGCCCGCTTTGTCCGCAATGAAACCATCAATACTCGCTGCAATAAATAAAATTACTTCCCGTGCCACATCAACGCCTCCTTTTCTCTTCTTATCTATTTTAGCTTGTTTTCACAAAAAACTCTAGGGGTGCGCATTGTTATTTTTAAAAGAAAAAAGAGAAAAACTAGGATAATTGGGCTACTTTTTGTAAAATAGGAAATAAGAAACTTTTTATTGAGTTATTTTACATTTTTTTCAAGAAAAATAAGAATTGGTGTATTTGATTTACACAAAAAAATAACATATTCAGTTTTTATATAAAGGAGGATTACTTTGTTTGACTTAGAGAAGGTTCAGACCTTGAATGAATTAGAAATGCTCGTTTACCATTATGTATTGGAACACCTGCACCAAATCCCTCAACAGACCATTCGCCAACTGGCTACTTCCTGTCATGTCTCCACCTCAACGATTCTACGATTTTGTAACAAAATGGGCTATGCTGGTTTTTCCGAATTAAAATATGCAGTGAAAGAAGAAGCCAAACAAACACAAACGTTTGAAAATTTTTATGATGCCACAGTTCACGTCGATGCTTTTTTGAAAAAATTAAACCAAGAAACCTATTACGAAATGCTTCGTCCAGCAATTCAAATGATTGTTCAAGCACGTCACGTTGCCTTTACTGGCATTGGTACTAGCGGAATTTTAGGTAGTTATGGCAGTCGTTATTTTGCCAACTTAAATATCAATTCTTACAGTATTGCTGACCCCTTTACGCCTATCCCCAAGCGCGGATTTGAAAATACATTAGCCTTGATTCTGTCTGTATCTGGGGAAACCAATGAAATGATTAAACAAATGACCGACTTTAAAACAGCTGGCGCCAAAGTGCTAAGCATTACCAACAATCAACATTCAACTATTGCCCGCTTGGCTGACTACAACATCTCCTATTATATGCCCGACGAACGTTCTCCATTTGCAGATAAATCAGTCAATACAACCACTCAAATCCCTGTCATTGCTTTAATTGAACTCCTAGCTCATCAAGCAAGTCAACTTTTAAAGGAACTAGATGAAACACCTTCCTAGTTGTTTTTCACAAAAGCTCATGCTGTCTAAAACAGCATGAGCTTTTGTGTTTTTTTCTTGGTACATGTTTCTCATTCAAGCAAAAGTCTATTTTTTCTTCAAATAAGCTTATATAGTAAATATGTAAACGGATACATTTGCATTTATATTATTCTTCAAAGGAGAGATTTTTATGAACGAATGGATTAACGAGAAATTATTACCTCCAGTACTAAAATTCGTCAATACCAAAGCAATTACTGCCTTACGGAACGGGATGCTTTACACGATGCCTTTTACCATTGTTGGTTCCGTATTTCTTCTATTAGCGAATTTCCCAGTTACAGCTATTTCTGAATGGGTTAACGCAAGTGGCCTGGCCGTTTATTTCAATCAAGCATATGGTGCATCTTTTGCGATTATGTCGTTATTTGCGGTCATCGGTATTGCCTACTCGTATGTAAAAAGCGAGGGATTTGAAGGCCTCCCAGCGGGTATGATTGCCATGGTGGTTTTCATTTTGTTTATGTCATCTGAAGTCAAAGATGCGGTTTCTGGCGCAGTAGTTGGCAATGTCATCAACAAAGATTGGACAGCTGGCAAAGGGATGATTACAGCTATTATTGTTGGTTTGTTAGTCGGCGTTGTATATAGTTGGTTTTTACGTCATGATATTCGTATCAAATTACCAGAAGCTGTACCAGAAAATGTGGCCAATTCCTTTACTGCGTTAATTCCTGCCAGCGTCATTGTAACTGGTGCAATGCTAATTTTCATTCTTCTAGATAAAGTCTTCAATACGACATTCTTTGACTTTATTTACGAAGTGCTACAATCACCACTTCAAGGAGTCACAGATTCACTAGGTGGCGCATTACTATTAGGTTTTGTCATTCCGCTCTTTTGGTTTTTTGGTGTTCACGGGTCAACAATCGTTGGCGGTATCATGGGCCCTATTTTACAAGCAAACTCTTTAGAAAACACCGAAATTTTGAAATCTGGAAAAGACTTAACACTGGCTAATGGTGGCCATATTGTTACACAACAATTTTTAGATCAATTTTTAACGGTCACTGGTGCGGGCATGACAATCGGGTTAGTCGTGTTCATGGTTTTCTTTGCCAAATCAGCTCAGTTCAAGCAATTAGGTCGGCTTTCAATTGGGCCAGCTGTTTTCAATATTAACGAGCCAATTGTCTTTGCTACACCTATCGTGATGAACCCAATCATGGCTGTGCCATTCATTATCACACCGATTGTTTCTTCTGTTGTGACATATTTTGCCTTGTACACAGGACTGGTTCCTCTCTTTACTGCGGTACAAGTTCCCTGGACTACTCCTCCAATCATTTCTGGACTTTTAGTTGGTGGTTGGCAAGCCGCGTTGCTTCAAGTAGTGGTACTAACGATGAGTTTCTTTATCTATTTACCGTTTGCTAAAAAAATGGATGCACTTAATTACGCAGAAGAAACCAATCAACCGATTACTGAAGAAACCCTTGAAAAAGTTGAAGCACAAAACGTATAAAAATTTGAACAAAGGACTGAAACGATATGTCAATTTTGAAAAATGATTTTCTTTGGGGCGGCGCTGTCTCTGCTCATCAATTAGAAGGAGGCTGGGACCAAGGCGGTAAAGGGGTGAGCGTGGCGGATGTAATGACTGCCGGTGCACATGGCGTTCCTCGTAAAATTACCGCAGGCGTTTTACCAGATGAACACTATCCTAACCATGAAGCGATTGATTTTTACCATCGCTATCAAGAAGATATTCAACTATTCAAAGAACTTGGTTTAAATTGTTTCCGAACCTCTATTGCTTGGACACGAATTTTTCCTAACGGAGATGAAGAAACGCCCAATGAAGAAGGCCTTCGTTTTTATGATGCACTTTTTGACGAGTGTTTGAAAAATGGCATTGAGCCAGTCGTGACACTGTCTCACTTTGAAATGCCTTATCATTTAGTCACAAAATATGGCGGCTTTCGCAATCGCCAGGTCATTGATTTTTTTGTCAAATTTGCTGAAGTCTGTTTCACTCGTTACCAGAAAAAAGTCAAATATTGGATGACCTTTAACGAAATTAACAACCAAGCCAATTATGAAGAAGATTTTGCACCTTTTACTAACTCTGGTATTGCTTACCAGGAAGGAGAAGACCGCGAAGCAATTATGTATCAGGCTGCTCATTATGAACTAGTCGCTAGCGCACGTGCAGTGAAAATTGGCCATGCTATCAATCCCGACTTCCAAATTGGCTGTATGATTGCGATGGTGCCTATTTATCCTTATTCTTGTAATCCTGAGGATATGATGATGAGTGTTAGCGCAATGCAAAAACGTTATTGGTTTACCGATGTTCATGTCCGCGGTCATTATCCAAGTGCAATTCAATGCTATTTGAAACGAAAAAACATTTCATTAGATGTCACAGAAGAAGATTTAACTGATTTGGCTAATGGCTGTGTTGATTATATTGGCTTTAGCTATTACATGTCGTTTGCTGTGAAAGGTGCAGAAAAGGCCCCTACTTTTGACTACAATGAAGCAAAAGACTTGGTGCGAAATCCTTATGTAGCAACATCTGATTGGGGCTGGCAAATCGATCCTATGGGCTTACGCTATGCAATGAATTGGTTCAATGATCGGTATGAATTACCACTCTTTATTGTTGAAAATGGCTTTGGTGCTATTGATGAGCTAGAACCAGACGGAACGATTAACGACACTTACCGAATCGCTTATTTACGTGAACATATCGAGATGATGAAAGAAGCCGTTGCGTATGACGGCATTGATTTGATGGGCTATACACCTTGGGGATTCATCGATTTAGTGAGCGCTAGTACAGGCGAAATGAAGAAACGGTATGGCTTCATTTATGTAGATAAGGACAACGATGGTCACGGAACGTTGGAACGGCGAAAGAAAAAATCGTTTGCTTGGTATCAACAAGTGATTGCTACGAATGGAGAAGAATTATAAACAAAAGGCCTTCGTCTAAAGACGAGGGCCTTTTGTTTATGCTTGTAATCCCTTTTCTAAATCAGCCAACAAGTCTTCGACTGCTTCAATTCCTACAGATAAACGAATGAGTCCATCTTTAATTCCCACGGCTTCACGATTTTCCTTGGGAATAGATGCGTGAGTCATAATGGCAGGTACTTCAATTAAACTTTCTACGCCACCTAAACTTTCCGCTAAAGTAAAAATTTCCAACGTTTCTACGAAAGGAACGACTTGCTCATCCTTGGCTAATTCAAAAGAAATCATACCACTAAACCCCGACATCTGTTTTTGTGCAATTTCGTGACCAGGATGACTCGCTAGTCCTGGATAATACACCGTTGCTACAGCTGGATGCGCTTCTAAAAATTCTGCGATTTTTTGAGCATTTTGGGCATGCGCTGCCATCCGGACGCCTAATGTTTTTAAACTACGTTGGACCAACCAACTATCATGTGGTCCTAAAACAGCGCCAATCGCATTTTGTAAAAAGGCAATCTTTTCTGCGCTTTCTGGATGATTCGTTACGACTAAACCAGAAACTACATCACTATGGCCCCCTAAATATTTTGTCCCGCTGTGAACCACAATATCAGCACCTAACGCTAACGGCCGTTGAAAATAAGGCGTTGCAAACGTATTATCGACAATGGTTAACAACTGATGTTTTTTAGCAAGCTTAGCCGCCGCTTCAATATCTGTAATTTTTAACAGTGGATTACTTGGTGTTTCCAAAAACAAGGCTTTTGTATTTGGCTGAATTGCGGCTTCAATTGTTGCTAAGTCGCTGGCGTTTACAATCGTATAGCTTAACCCATTTGCTACAAATACTTTGTCCAATAAACGGAAACTGCCCCCATAGACATCGTCACCTAATAAAATATGATCTTCGGGTCCAAACATAGAAATGATTGCATGAATACCCGCTAAGCCTGAGCTAAACGCAAAGCCATGGCTCCCACCTTCTAACTCAGCAATTAAGGTTTCTAACGCGTGACGTGTGGGATTACCTGAACGAGAATATTCATATTCTTTGGGCTGGCCCACGCCGTTTTGTTCAAAGGTTGACGTTTGATAAATAGGAACACTCACTGCACCTGTTGTTGTATCTTTACTAATGCCGCCATGAATTAATTTGGTATTGAATTTCATAAAAGTTTTCCTCCTAAGAATAAATATTTTTTGATAAATAACGGTCACTACCGTCAGGAAAAATAGTTACAATTGTGCTACCTGCTGGTAAGCGGCGCGCCTCTCTTAATGCCGCCGCAAACGCTGCGCCGCTGGAGCTTCCCACCAGCAAAGCGCTTTTCTTGGCTAATTGTTTGACCCAGAAAAAACCATCCTCGTCTGAAATGGTATAAAAGCCGTCCACAGGAATCTGTTTAAGAAAAGGCGGCACGAACTCCACGCCAATACCTTCGATTTCATGTCCGTGTGCAGGTCCGCCATTTAAAATTGAACCTTCTGGCTCCACACCCCATAATTGCGTCTTACTATTTTGTTCTTTGAGATATCTGCCAACACCTGCAAACGTTCCACCACTGCCTAAACCTGCGACAAAGCTAGTAATCTTCCCGCCTAGGTCTTGAACAATTTCAGGTCCTAATCCTTCGTAGTAAGCAGCAGGATTATCCGGATTTTCAAATTGTAACGGCACGTAACTATTAGGAATTTCCTTGGCTAAGTCTTTGGCACTAGTTATCGCTCCGACAATCCCTTGCTCTGTTGGCGAAGGGACAATTTTAGCACCTAACGCTTGCATCAGCTGTTGTTTTTCCTGACTAAATTTTTCTGGCACAACAAAGATTGTCTTGAGGCCCAGTTGACTGGCAGCTAATGCCAGGCCAATCCCTGTATTCCCCGCTGTCGGTTCAATAATTGTTGTGGCTTGATTTATCTTTCCCGTTTTCATTGCTTCTTTGAGAAGATGCACACCAAGCCGATCTTTGACACTGCCACCTGGATTCAAATATTCTAGTTTCGCATAAATTTTAGTGCCTTCTGGCATAGGATATTGTTCACTTGTAAATTCAAATAATGGTGTTGCTCCGATTGTGTCTAAAATTGACTGAACAATCATAGCGAATTCCTCCTTCTAATACATGTACATAAAACAAAAAGGTGCTGATCGCATCAGCACCTTTTTTGTTTATTTCTGGTTGTCTAGATTCAGAGAGGAATCGTGTTAGGCAATTTTTCAGAAATAACGGAGGTTTTCCCCATCACAAAAGAGTATGCTGCACTATTTTGCACCATACAACAACAGCTTTCCGTTTCTAAAAAAAGGCTAGCTTGTTTTTTCGTCATGGTTGATTTCCTCCTTCGTCATGTGTTGACCAAACTATACCATTTCCCATTTTCTAGTGTCAACGATTCTAACGATTGCTATTTCCTATCACACCAATGGTTTTCTTATATGTAAAAGAATTAATAGACCAAAAAAAACAGAAGGCTAGCCTTCTGTTTTTCTGCTACTTATTTAGCACGTTTTAAATACGTACCTTCCGCAGTATTGATTTCTAATAATTCGTCTGCTTCAACAAAATCTGGAACGTTAACAACTAATCCTGTTTCCATTGTAGCAGGTTTACCAGAACCAGTTACTGTTGCGCCTTTGATTGAAGGTTGCGTTTCAGCAACACGTAAGATTACCGTTGTTGGTAAAGTTAAACCAATGACTTCTTCACCATAAAATTGAATTTTTACTTCCATATTTTCTAATAAATATTTTAGTTCTTCTTCAATTAAAGCAGTTGGTACTTCATATTGTTCATATGTTTCTAAATCCATGAAAATAGCCATATCATCTTGACTGTATAAATATTGAACTGGTTTTGTATCGATGTGCGCTTTTTTCACTTTTTCATCTGGGCGCATTGTTGTATCTGTTGTTGAACCCGTACGAACATCTTTTAATTTCATACGCATAACCGTGTTACCTTTACCTGGTTTGTGGTGGCTAGCTTCCATTACTTTAATTAATTTGCCGTCTTGCTCAAAAGTCATACCGGCTTTTAAATCGCTTGCTGCAATCATTGTAATTTCTCCTTTTCTCTGGTTAATTCTTCATTATTGTAGCAAATAACCTAGGATTAATCTAGGAAATCACGTATCTTTTTTAGAAGTTTATCACTCCCCAGACATTGAATTGGGAAATAAAACGAGTTTAACTTGCCTTTTTTCTTGAATTGCGTTAGAATTACCAAGCTTTCATCAATTATTTTCACTTTTTACATAGAAAAAATCAATCATTAAAGGGGGTGATGATATGATACGTCAAACGCTATCTTTATCAAAAACACATGAGGTTGTCTGTCACTAAACATACGTTGGTGAGACAAATTGCCTTTCAGCGTATGTATTCGGTCTATTTGAAAGGAATTTAAAATCATGAACCCAACTATTCAACCTTACCAATTTAACATAATTAAAGAACAAGTCGCTGTGTTACTAAACACCTATACGTCTGTCAACGATGCTACGACTGTCAAAACTGTCCAGGCCCTATGTGCCGAAAAAATCAATGGGTTATTTCCAGAAGAACACCCTGCTGTTACGATTTTGTTGGACAAAGTGATGGATCGTCGTTTAACACGCGCACGTGCTGAAAAATATTTAGATGAATTAAAAGAAACCGTGTTGCCCTTTAAAGAACCTTCAACACCACAAGTCACGAAAGTCTTTCGCAAAGTGAAAAAGTTAAAGATTCCTGAGTGGGAAAACATGGATTTACGGAACAATACCTATGTCGGTTGGAACGACGCTGGGACTCAGAAAAAATTTATCTTAGCTTATCGAGAAAATAAATTAATCGGCGTCCACGGCACCCTTTCACCCACCATTGTTAAAGGTGTTTGCTCCATCTGTCAAACAATCACGAATGTGTCTATGTTCCTAGCTACCACCAAATCAGGCGGTGACGGAACCTACACGAAAAAAGGCAATTACATTTGCCATGATAGCGACACCTGTAACCAACAATTAACACAACCTGAATATTTGGAAGCCTTTATGGAAAATGTTAAGGCTGTGAAATAACAAAAAAACCGTCAAGAAATTTTCTTGACGGTTTTTTGTTACATCTCTTTCAATTTCCCACGAAATTCTTCAATACTTTCATAACCTTTTGCTGCCATGATTTCTTGTAATTCTTTGGCTAGACGCTCAAAAACTTGTGGACCTTCTTGATGCAATTGTGTGCCAACTTGTACTAATGTCGCACCACATAAAAGATGCTCAAAAACATCCTTTCCGCATGTAATACCGCCCGTTCCAATAATTTTGATTTCTGGTTTCAAACGTTGCGCAAACGCACGAACATTGGCTAACGCTGTTGGTTTGACATATTCGCCGCCCAGTCCACCGAAGCCTCCTTTTGGTTTAATGACCACTTCTTCCTTGTCACTGTCAATATATAAACCATTACCGATGCTATTAATACTATTCACGTATACTAAAGGGAATTTATTTAAAATTTCAGCCATTGCGTCAAAATGTGCAATATCAAAAAATGGGGGTAATTTTACACCTAATGGTTTAGTAAAAAATTGAAAAACTTCTGTTAAAAGCTTTTCTGTTAATTCAAAATCATAAGCAATTTGCGGTTTACCAGGTAAATTGGGACAAGACAAATTAAATTCTGTCACTCCTGTGTATTCACTTTCTTGCACTTTTTTTAAAATAGCGATATTTTCCTCATAATTCATACCAGATACAGATAAAAAGCGTAACTCCTCAGGAAATTCCTTTTGACGTGCAATCTGATAATCTAAATAATAATCAATCCCTAAATTAGGCAAGCCCATTGAGTTAATACTTCCTAATGGTGTATCAAAATACCGAGGCTCCTCATTGCCCTGACGAGGATTAGGTGTTGCTGTCTTAGCGACAAAAGCACCTGCTTGAGAAGCCGCTAACTCATCCATTTCCTTAATTGTCATACAATGAATGCCTGATGCGTTCATTAACACATTCGCCAATTTATGTCCCGAAAACTCTACTGAAATATCCAAAAGAAAAACCCTCCTGTAAATTGTTTTACTCATAAGCTTACCACCTTCACATAAGCTTTTTATGATTATAGCATGTTTTTTTGCGTTAGTGTTATTTATATAAATTTAAAAAGGAATAAGCCAATATGACTTATTCCTTTTCTTAGGGAAACTAACGTATCCAAAATTGATTGATTCTTATCGTCCCACAATAAACGTCAATTCACATTCGCAGACCTTTTTATCTTCCACGTAAGCAGTCGCTTTGCCGATGCCGACAAAGTCACGTAATTTGACGATTTCAAAATGTAATTTCAAGACATCACCAGGGACCACTTTTTGACGGAATTTGGCCTTGTTGATACCGCCAATATAGGCCGTTTCACCTTCAAATTGATCCATTTTTAAGATTAAAATCGAACCTACTTGTGCCAATGCTTCAATAATCAAAACGCCTGGCATTGTTGGATTTCCAGGGAAATGTCCTTGAAAAAATTCTTCGTTAATTGTCACATTTTTTGTTGCAATAATCTTTTCATTTGGAATAATTTCATCCACATAATCAATATAACAAATCGGATAGCGATTAGGAATCATTTCCATAATTTCTGTTGCAGTCATTACTTTTTTCATACTAGTTTTCCTCCCATTTCTTCAAGCAAATTACACCATTATGGCCACCAAAGCCAAACGAATTACTAATTGTATAGTCCGCTGTAATGTCACGTGCACCTTCTGTGACATAATCTAAATCACAATCTGGATCAGCAACTTGGTAGCCTACTGTCGGATGAGCTTTTCCTTCTTGCAATGTTTGTACACAAGCGATCGCTTCGATACCGCCAGCCGCGCCCAATAAATGTCCAGTCATACTCTTTGTACTTGAAATTGGAATTTGCGATGCTCGCTCACCAAAGACACGTTTGATGGCCGTTGTTTCCGCAGCGTCATTCGCTGGGGTTGACGTACCATGAGCATTGATATACCCAATTTGTTCCGGCGTAATCCCTGCTTCCGCAATCGCCATTTCCATCGCAGCCGCCGCGCCACTACCGTCTTTTAAAGGAGCGGTCATGTGGCTAGCATCACAGTTGCTGCCATATCCAACAATTTCGCCGTAGATAGTTGCGCCACGTTTCTGTGCATGCTCGAGTTCTTCTAAAACCAGCATTCCTGCGCCTTCACCCATCACAAAACCTTTTCGTTCTTTATCAAAAGGAATCGAAGCCCGAGTCGCATCTTCTGTTGTATTTAAAGCATTCAATGCCGCAAAACCGGCAATCCCAATTTCACATACTGTGGCTTCTGTGCCACCAGTTACCATCATGTCCGCTAAACCATATTTAATCGTGCGAAAAGCTTCACCAATCGCATTCGTCGCAGAAGCACAAGCAGTCACGATAGTTTGAGAAGGTCCTTTTGCACCTAGACGAATCGAAATATTTCCCGCTGCCATATTAGCAATTACCATAGGCACGAAAAATGGTGTTACGCGTTTTGCGCCTTTTTTATCCATTACCCGTACTTGGTCTTGTAAGGTAGTCATCCCGCCGATCCCACTACCGACAATCACACCTAAACGAGTCGGGTCAATCGTTGCTTCTGTTAAACCACTCATTTCCCACGCTTCTAAAGCAGCCACCAAGCCATATTGAGAAAATAAGTCCATTCTTTTTTGCTCTTTGCGTTCTAAAACAGCACTTGGGTCAAACTCTTTCACTTCGCCAGCCAAAGCTACCCCAGTATCTTCAGAATCAAATTTAGTGATTTTGCCAATTCCTAGCTTGCCATCCACTAGATTATGCCAAAATTCTTTTACGGTATTGCCTAATGGTGTTACGGCTCCCATGCCGGTTATGACCACTCTTTTCATACTGTACCTCCGAGTTTATTTTGATTATCAAACTATTATTTCATGCGGTTTCCAGCACTTTTTCTTAAAAAATAAGAAAAATAGTTTGACTTTCAAAGTATTTTGGTTAATAATTCAGACATCAGGAAAAATGTCTGTTTTTTTCAAGATTAGAAAATTGAGAAGATTTTGTTATCATTCTCACACAGATAATACCAGTTGAAATTTTATTCGTCAACTCAATAAATGTAACTTTTACATTTTGATGAAGAAAAGCCTATTCTATCAACAAAAATTTTTTATTAAAGGAGATTTTATATGTTTTTACAAAATAAGAATGTCGTCGTAATGGGTGTTGCCAACAAAAAAAGTATTGCTTGGGGCTGTGCAAAAGCATTAAAAGATCAAGGGGCCAATGTTATTTATACGTATCAAAACGAACGCATGAAAAAGCAAGTAGTTAAATTAGCAGATGAAAATGATTTGTTGGTGGAGTGCGATGTTGCTTCTGATGCGTCCATTCAAGCAGCCTTTGAAACAATTAAAAACGAAGTGGGCACAATCGATGGACTAGTCCATGCGATTGCTTTTGCCAAAAAAGAAGAATTGTCTGGAAACGTTAGTGACATCACTCGTGATGGTTTCCTATTAGCACAAGATATTAGTAGCTACTCTCTTTTAGCAGTCACTCATTATGCGAAACCTTTGTTAAATCCTGGTTCAGGAATTGTCACATTGACGTATTTAGGTTCCGAACGTGCGATTCCTAACTACAATATGATGGGGATTGCTAAAGCTTCTTTAGAAACTGCCGTGAAATATTTAGCTTTTGAATTAGCTGCAGATAAAATTCGTGTCAATGGAATCTCCGCAGGAGCGATTAAAACATTGGCTGTGACTGGTGTAAAAGACTACGATCAATTGATTAGTATTTCTAATGAGCGGACACCAGATAAAACAGGTGTAACCATTGAAGAAGTCGGAAACACTTGTGCCTTTTTAGTCAGTGAACTAGCTAGTGGTGTGGTCGGTGACATCATTTATGTCGATAAAGGCGTTCACTTAACTTAATCATTTTTTGTCTTTATTTTCTATTTATACATTAAAAAACAGAGATTGGACAATCTCTTTCACTCATTGATTGTCCAATTTCTGTTCTATTTTGTACTTTATTCTATAATAAAATTGACAGTTTCAATTCCAAAAACAGTTGTTAGGATTTGATTGACTTGTTCAAAAAGTTTTGGTAAATCTTCCAGTTTATTTTTAGATTGGATTTTTTCAGAACCGTTATCGTAGCTTAAATGATTGTACGTTTCTTTAAAGGTTACTGCTGTGTCTTCTTTTCGATAAAGGATATATTCGTCATCTAGCATATCCATTTGCAGCTCCTGTTTAAATCCATTTCTGGCAACAACAGCAGAAACTAGATGAGCAACTGTCAAGCCATCTAACGGAATGTTCACTCCATTCATTGCTAATGTGTAGACGGTATCTTCCACTAAACCACAGGCGTTGCAACCACCACTGGTTAAATCTACTGTACTTGTTATAATTGCCTCTTGCATCGTTTCTTCCCCCATATTGTTTTTTAAAGTTATTCTTTCATTTGTTATTTACGAACGTAATTCACATCATAATCGTCAACTTCAATATAGATATAGATTTTTTTATCAGGCATTTTACTGCGAATGTCTCGTTCAATCGCATTCACAACATCAGGTGCATCTTCTTCCATTGGTTCTACCACATCAATTTTTGCCGCTACTAAAATTTCAGTTGGGCCTAAATGAACGGTTTTTACATCAATTAGTTTTTCAACATCCGCCCGATCAAATGCAGTTTTAATTTTTGCTAAATCTGTAGCGGTCACACTTTCGCCTATAATCAAACTATAAAATTCTTTCGCTAAGAAAATGGCTGCACACATTAATAGTAAACCAATCAGTAAACCACTGATAGCATCAAATGCAGCAATCCCAGTTACCATCGTTAAAAGGGTCCCCACCAAAGCTAAACACAAACCAATAACCGCACAAAAGTCTTCCGTAAAAATAATTAAAATTTCACTGTGACGACTTTCTCGCAAAAATTTTAAGAGCGATAACTTCTCTGTATTCAATTCTTTGATTTCTTTCATCGCTACACGCAACGAGCTACCTTCCACAAGCAAACCAAAAATTAAAATACCAATGACAATAGCCACATTTTCTACTTCGTGAGAGGGATGCAGTAACTTCTGAATAGCCTCCATTACGCCTAACGCACCCCCACCAAAAAAGAGCATCGTTGCAACAATTGTACTAAAAAAGTATTTTGCACGGCCTTCTCCAAATTGATGTAATGCACTTTGTCCACGAGAAGCGCGCTTATTCCCAAAAAGTAATAACACCTGGTTACTACAATCTACGACACTGTGGATACTTTCATTCATCATAGCGGTACTACCACTTAAAGCAAAACCAACAAATTTACTAATCGCTACTAAAATATTCGCAATCAGTGCGGCAATAACTGCAAACATGCCACTCGATTTTTTTGTCTCCATAATTACCTCCTATATGTAACGTAAAACTAAGATAAACCACCCGTTTATTCATCCATCATTTTACCACTTCTGAGGTATTTGTAAAAAAGAGTTCTCTTAAAATTCAAAAAGAAATGTACTGACTGTTTTAGTTGGCCCTCATTTATCGGTGTCCGTCCCACTCTTGATAAAATTCCTCCAGATAAAGTTCCATAAATTGATGACGCTTTTCCGCCAATAAGCGACCATAATTTGTATTCATTTGTTCCTTTAACTTTAAAAGTTTCTCATAAAAATGCATAATGGCAGTATCTTCCCCATTCCGGTATTCTTCTTGGGTTAACTGTTCACGAGGTTGTTTGTGGGGATCGTGAATTAGACGGCCTTTATTTCCCGAATAAGCCATCACCCGTGCAATTCCAATCGCGCCGATGGCATCTAATCGATCCGCATCCTGGACCACTTTTCCTTCTAATGTAGTGACTGTTTTCCCAGTATTTCCTCCTTTAAAGGACATATTAGCAATAATAGAAAGGATGTGATTCGTTTGCTCTGTTGATACGTCATTCGCTTCCAACCATTGTTGCACCTTTAGCAAGCCAGCCTCTTCACTTTCGTTAAATTTTTCATCGCCAATATCATGTAACAATGCTGTTAATATACATAAAAATAAATTTGCTTGTTCTTTCTCTGCAATTGTTTTTGCTAATTGTGTCACCCGATAAATATGCCACCAGTCATGGCCACTTGCTTCGTTGGCTAATTCTTGTTGAACATAACGCTCTGCTGCTTGAATAATTGTTTGTTCTTCAAAACTAAGAGATTCATTTTCAAACATCCTAACACTCCTTTATTCTGGATTTAAAATTTCCACTTGGATAATCCCGCTAGCTTTCAGAAACATATTGGTGACAATCGGACCTACAAAAGAAAATCCTCTTTTTTTTAAGTCTTTTGCTACGTTATCTGACAAAAGCTGTGTGCGTGGGACTTGGTATGCTTCTTCATAAATAGATAAAACGGGGACGTTTTTTACAAATTGCCATAGATAATTGGCAAAACTGCCAAATTCTTCTTGTACTTTTAAAATTGCTTGCGCATTTTTAATGGTTGCTTCAATTTTGCGCCGATTGCGAATCATATCTGGATCAGCTACTATTCGATCGACTTCGTCAGGCAACAGCGCGGCAACTTTTTCCGGCTTCATTTGGCAAAAATTTTTCATGAATGCTACTTTTTTCCCTGCTGCTGCTTTCCAACTTAAACCAACTTGAAAAACACCCACCGTCAACAATAAAAACAGCAAATCATCCTCTCTTGTAGGTTTTCCCCATTGTTCTGTATACCATTGATAGTTGTTCATCGCCGCCTCCTTTTAAGACTGTTCAAATGTTAATAATGCTTGTTTCATTGCTAAACCACCACGGTAACCGGTTAATTGTCCCTTGCTGCCGATGACTCGATGGCAAGGAATGACCATTAATAAAGGATTTTTCCCAATCGCTGTGCCAACTGCTCGAACCGCACGTGGACGCCCAATTTTTTCTGAAATTTCTTGATAGGTCATTGTCTCACCATAAGGTATTTCTTGCAACGCCTGCCAAACTTCTTTTTGAAATGGTGTTCCTTCGATGTCTATGGGATAAGCAAACGTTGTCGAATGTTGGTTAAGATAACTTATTAATGCTTCTTTATAAGGCGCAGTTTTCTTTTCAGAAGCTTCTAATTGTGCTTGAGGGTACCAGTTTTTCAGCTCTTCTATCGATTGATTGGCTGAACCTACAAAAGCTAGTCCAGCGTCTGTCACACCAAGATAATAGTGATCTTTCTGCCATTCTTGTTGCGCATAATAAATCTTTTTTACCATATGTCTACACTTCTTTCTCGTGTTTTCTTATCTTCATTATAATTCTTTTGGCTTTCAAAATCTTGCGCTCCTATCACTTTTTACTTGTTTTTATTAGGGATTCTTTTACAATGAAGAAAACGGGAGGTGTGCTTACAATGAAAACAACGTATCGACTTACTCAGAAACGTTGGGAAGCCATTCAAAATAATAATACGCAATTTGATGGTGATTTTTTTTATGGTGTGACCACAACTAAAATTTTTTGTCGTCCTTCGTGCCCTTCCCGTGTGCCCAACAAGAACCACGTTCTGATTTTCAAAACGGCTCAGGAAGCTTTAACACTTGGTTTTCGTCCATGTAAAAGATGTCAACCAACCGGGCAAGTCGTTCCTAACGAGGAATGGGTTGCTCAAATTAAGCAATTTATTGATCGGCATTCAGCGGAACCTTTAAGTTTAGACTATTTAGCGCAAGCCTGCCACGGTAGTCCCTTTCATTTGCAGCGAACCTTTAAGGAACAGACGAAACAAACCCCATTAGCTTATTTAACAAGTGTCCGAATTAGGCAAGCCCAAGAATTGCTTCTCCATTCACCCCTTACGATTCAACAAATCGCGAAAAAAGTTGGCTTCCAAACCGCAGCATATTTTGCCACCACTTTTAAAAAAGAAACAGGCGTAACCCCCTCTGTTTATCGCAGTAAAAATGAGCCGAAAAAATAACATTTCGGCTCATCGGATTATTTATTGGGGCGTGATTGTAGCCACGCTACAATCAATTGACTGATTTCTGTTTGCTGTTGCTCGTTAGAAATTGTCGCTTTGTTATCTCCTTTTTGGACACCGTAATTACCAAACCCTGCATGATTACCACCTTTGATAGATACATACTGCGTATCTTTTGGCAAAAACTGTTTGGCTTTTTGGTAGCTAGTCCAATTTAAAACACCATCGTTTGTGGCTGTTATTGACAGAACCGGCAGATTTTGCTTGTTTAGTGCACCTTTTTCGTCAGGATAGCTGGCTAAATAAATCATGCCTTTGATTCGTTGCTCATTTTCCGCTACAAAACGACTAGCCATCACACCACCCAGAGAATGCCCAGCCAAAACGAAGTTTTGTTGTGGATGATCCTTTATAATTTGTTCTGCAGCATTTGGTGCAAGAACCGCTAAATTCAAAGGAAAATGAACAACATAGACATCGTAACCTTTCGTAGCAACTTCTTGCGCCCATTCACTATAACTAGCGGGCGCAACCAATGCACCTGGATAAAAAATCAGTGCTGTATCATTTTTTTGCCCGTTTGTGTAATAATCATAGTTTTTTTCTTGCGTGGCACTTTGACTTATTTTTAAGGCCGAATCGGTTGCTTGATACGTACTATTTTTAATAAAAATAGTCAGGCCGATGACTAAGATTACTAAAAAAAGCCCAAGTCCTAGGACAATTTTTTTCCAGCGTGATTTTGTTCTATTTTTCATCTCATTTCCTCCCAATGAAAAAATTCTTCTTTCTGATTCTACCTTTAATAAAAAAAGAACACAACAATAGGAGTTGGTGGAGCAACCCTTTTCTTGCTCCACCAACTCCTAAATAGACTGTTTCTCTAATCCAGGGATTATTTTGATTCTTTTTCGCCTGCTTCTAAGTAGCTGACATCATTGACTTTATCCAAAGTATACTCGCCATTTTTGTAATGAATCGTTGTAACACTAGCATTCTTCAAACCGCCTTCTGGGACTTTAAAATCATCAAATAAAGTTGCTAACAACGCTGAAATACTCAAGCCATGAGAGACCACTAAAACATTGCCATTCCCAGAATTGGCTGATTCTGTGGCAACAATTTTATCTAAGCCTTTTTTCAAACGTTTGGTAATTGTAGCATAGTCTTCTGCAGGCCAGTTATTCTTGCTTTCCTCGCGCTGTTGATCCAGTTTAGCTACACTGTTGGCAAAGGATTCAGGAGTCATGTTTTTCATAAATTCTTCTAAGGAAACACCTTGATCATCAGCAATATCCTGCCACATTGTCTTGTTTAAATCCCCTTCATAGCTACCAAAATTAAATTCACGTAAATCTGGGTCACGCACGACTTCAAGGTCTTTGCCTGCTTTATTTTGATCTAAAATAAGTTGAGCAGTTTGCAAGGCGCGGCCACTATCACTACTATATGCATTTTGAAAGGCAACATCTTTCAGGCCAATCCCAGTTGCTGTCACAACTTTTTCACCTTCTGGTGTTAAGACCGCATCTGACCATCCTTGTACGCGGTCCGTCGTATTTAACATGGTTTTTCCATGGCGCACAATGTAAAGAGTTAGTTCTTCAGGTTTTGTCTCTTTTTCTTTTGTCGTTGCTTGCTGATTTTTACCACAACCAACCATTACTAAAATGGCCAGAAAAAGCATCCCCACAATCGTCAATCGTTTTTTCATTTTTTATTTCCCCTCATTTTCTACTCAGTTGTTAAGTTTTCACCATTACTAGCGATAACTTGTTTGTACCAATTAAATGATTTTTTCTTAGTTCGTTTCAAGGTTCCCTGACCTTGGTCATCCATGTCTACATAGATAAAGCCGTAACGTTTTTTCATTTCGCCAGTCCCTGCTGAAACTAAGTCAATACAACCCCATGGCGTATAACCAATTAAGTTAACCCCGTCTTCTTCTACTGCGGTTCTCATGGCTTCAATATGTTGTTTAAAATAATCAATGCGGTAATCGTCGACAATCGAGCCATCCTCTTGCAATGTATCCACCGCACCAAACCCGTTTTCAACCACAAACAATGGCATATTGTAACGATCTGACAACTGACACAATGAAATTCTTAACCCTAAAGGATCGACAGCCCAGCCCCATTCAGATTCTTGCAAATAAGGATTTTTAACCGCAGGCATTTGGTTGCCTCCGACATATTTTACTTCTTCGGGATAAGCAGTCGAAACGGTCGACATATAATAACTAAACCCGATATAATCAACTGTTCCTTTTTGAATAATCGCTAAATCCTCTGACTCCATTTGAATTGTCATTCCTTCACGCTCAAATTCTTTGAGCTTATGCGCTGGATAATAGCCCTTAGCCTGGACATCCATATAAAATTCTTGCTCTCGGTTAAATTGAACAGCTGCCATCACGTCCTCAGGTTTGCAGGACAAAGGATAACTTGGAATATAAGCCACCATCATACCAATTTGGAAATCTGGATTGATGGAATGTCCTAATTCAACTGCTTTCGCACTTGCTACAAATAGATGATGCACTGCTTGATATTTACTTTGTTTATCATTATTGTGAATCCCAATTTGCGTCCAACTTCTTAAAAAATTGATTTCATTAAAAGTCATCCAATACTTCACTTTATCCTGGTAACGTGTAAAAATGGTTTCGCAAAAGAAAACAAAGAAATCAATCACTTCACGATTTTTCCAACCATCATATTCATCGGCCAAATACATCGGAATATCAAAATGGTTAATCGTCACAACAGGCTCAATTCCATGGCGCAGCAAAGTATCAAAAACTTTATCATAAAAGGCTAAGCCTTCTTCATTAATCTCTTTTGTTCCATTTGGGCAAATCCGGCTCCAGGCGATAGACAGCCGAAAACATTTGAAACCCATTTCTGCAAATAAGGCGATATCTTCTTCGTAATGATGGTAAAAGTCCGTCGCTACATGGCTAGGATAGTATAACTCTTCATCGATATAGCCAATCGCTCCTTCGGGCAATGCTTGATCGCGCGTACACGAAGCTTTTTGGCCCTCTTTAGTTAAATACGTAATCCGTCGCGGTTCTGTTTGACTACCACCAGTAATTGCATCTAATGTACTCAGACCTTTGCCTCCTGAAAGATAGCCACCTTCATATTGGTTAGCAGCTGTTGCGCCGCCCCATAAAAAATTTTCTGGAAATCCCATAAAATCCCTCTTTCCCTCTGTTTTTAGGCATAGCAAAGAAACCATCAAGGGAATTGACGCTAGCAGAAGAGTCCTTGTTTTTTCTGCCAACGTCAAACGCCCTTTAATAGTTGCTAATTTTATTAATTACTTAAATCTTCACCATTTGTTGCGATTACTTTTTTGTACCAATCAAACGATTTTTTCTTGCTTCGTTTTAACGTACCATTTCCTTCGTTATCGCGATCCACATAGATAAAGCCATAGCGTTTTTTCATTTCACCAGTTCCAGCTGATACTAAATCAATACAGCCCCAAGTCGTATAGCCTAACAAGTCGACACCATCTTGTTCAACGGCATCTTTCATCGCTTGAATATGCGCCGCCAAATAATCGATACGATAATCATCGACTACATAACCATTTTCGTCTGGTGTGTCTACCGCTCCTAAGCCATTTTCAACAATGAATAGTGGTTTTTGATAACGATCATATAAATCATTCATCGTAATTCTCAAACCAAGCGGATCAATTTGCCAACCCCATTCACTGGCTTTTAAATAAGGATTTTTCACAGAGGCAAAGATGTTACCAGCTGTTTGCTCATTAATTTCTGGATCTGTTGATGTGACACGAGAAGAATAATAAGAGAACGAAATGAAGTCCACCGTATGTTCTTTTAAAAGTTCTTCGTCGCCTTCTTCCATTTCAATTTGAATACCTTTACGGGCCATTTCTTTTAAAGCATACGCAGGGTATTCCCCACGTGATTGGACATCAATAAAGAAATAATTTTCACGATCTGCTTGTCGAGCAGCGAAAACATCTTCTGGTTTACAAGTATAAGCGTAGTTGGAACCAGCCGCTAACATACAACCTACTTGGTTTTCAGGATCTACCTCATGAGCAATTTTTGTCGCAATTGCACTTGCTAGTAGTTCATGATGGGCCGCTTGGTATTTCACTTGTTCTTTGTTTTCGCCTTCTTCAAAGTATAGACCTGCTCCCATAAATGGTGCATGTAAAATCATATTAATTTCGTTAAATGTTAACCAATACTTGACTAATCCTTTATATCGGTTGAAAATTACACGGCAAAGATTTTCATAGAAACCTACTAACTTACGACTACGCCAAGCGCCATATTCTTCCACTAAGTGCATTGGGCAGTCAAAGTGTGTAATCGTTACTAGTGGCTCAATCCCATATTTATGACATTCTTTGAATAAGTCTTCATAGAACTTCAAGCCTTCTTCATTCGGCTCTGTTTCATCTCCCATTGGAAAAATTCGACTCCAAGCAATGGATAAACGGTATGTTTTAAAACCCATTTCACCAAACAAGGCGATATCTTCTTTATAGCGATGATACATATCAATCGCCTCTTGTGCAGGATAGAAATGTTCCTCATCAAAGTTAAACATTTTCTTTTCACCAGTGATTACTGGAAAACGATCTGGACCAGTTGGTGCTAAATCGACGTTTGCCAAACCGCGTCCGCCTTCGTTATAGCCACCTTCACATTGATTGGCTGCTGTTGCGCCACCCCATAAAAAGTCTTTTCTAAATGCCATAAATTCTCTTCCTCCACATCTTTTTATATTAAAGCGGTCAGCAAATCATCACTTGTTGAAACTTCATTACTGCCGACTTCCAAAATATCTAAATAATCCGCTGTATTCGTCACAACGATTGGAATTTGTGTACTAAACCCAGCTTTTTTAATTCCTTCTAAATCAAAGGTTACTAATGTTTGACCTTTTTTCACGCGGTCACCTTGTTTTACAAAAGCTTCAAAGCCTTCACCTTCTAATTGAACTGTATCAATCCCAATATGAATCAATAATTCTGTGCCATTATCTGAAATCAAACCTAATGCATGTTTTGTTGGGAATAGTGTGACAATCGTTCCATCAAAGGGTGCAACCACTTTGCCTTCCGTTGGTTCAATCACGACCCCATTTCCTAAAGCTCCATTTGCAAAAGCAGGATCCTCTGCATTTTTTAAAGATAACACTCGTCCTTTGACTGGACTTGTAATATTTTCTTTTTTAATCGTTGTTTTATCAATAATCACTTCTTCTTCCTCAACTGTATTGTCTTTCCAGAAGAAGAATGTTAGACCAAAACCAACGACCGCTGCAATGGCAATTGCAATAAAGGACTGAATCATCCCACTTGCATCATCACCATTGATAAAGTTTAGCACACCGAAAATTCCTAAACCACCCATTGTATATGCTGTCACATTATTGATCATCAAATATAAACCACCGACAGCGCCACCAATCATTGAATAAATAAATGGCCATTTTTTCGGTAAAGTGATTCCATAAATTGCTGGCTCTGTTACACCAAAAATACCAGAGATAATTGCTGGCGGACACAAAGCTTTTAACTTTTTATCTTTCAATTTGAAGAACATCGCTAAAACAACCGCTGTTTGCGCAAAACTAGCTGCAAATGATCCCGTTAATACTTGGCTTGAACCTTCTTGTGTCACTTGCATAATAGCTAATGGCACAACACTCCAATGTAAACCAAAAATAACTAAGACTTGCCAGAAGAAACCAAGAATCAAACCATACAAAGCTGGTGAGAAACTCATTAATGCTGTAAAGCCAGCGCTTAATAAATCTGTTAGCATGCTCACGATTGGCCCAATTACTAAGAAACCAATTGGTAAGGCAATCAACAAGACAAAAAACGGTACTAAGAACGTTTGAACAACTTCTGGAATAATCCGTTTAAACACTTTTTGAACTTGTGCCGCAAAAGCAATAATGAAGATGATTGGTACGACACTACTTGTATAGTTCGCACCGACCCAAGGAATCCCCATAAATGTATTATAGGCAGGTAAGCCGAATAAATTATACGGTGCTGCGGCTCCGGCACCCGCTGTTGTTTCAAAGGCCGTTTGTAATGCACTTCCTTGAATCGTTGGGTAACATAAAGCTGCGCCAATCACGATCCCTACCATTGGATGCAACCGGAATTTTTTAGCTGCTGTATAACCTAAAATAACTGGCATAAAGTAGAAAATTGCATCGCCAATCCCATTTAACATGGTATAAGTCCCTGACGTAGCCGTATAGAGCTTTAAGAAAACCAATAAGGCATTTAACCCTTTAACCATCCCAGCCGCTGCTAACGCCCCTAAAAAGGGTTGGAAACAACCACTTAAAATATCTATTAAGCGATCAAATAAATTCCCACTGGAAGCTTCTTCTTCACGTTCTCCTGACAAGCCTGCAATACTAACTACTTCTTCGTAAACGGCTGGAACATGGTTCCCAATAACGACTTGATATTGTCCACCGCTTTTCATAACAGTTACCACACCGTCCATATTTTTTAAGACATCATCATTCGCTTGACTCTCATCTTTTAATTTGAAGCGAAGACGTGTGATACAATGTGTCAAACTATTAATATTCTCTTGCCCACCGACATTTTTTACAATTTTTTCTGCTAGTTCATGATATTTTCCCATCTTTTTTTCCTCCAAAAATTTATTTTCATTTGAAGGTTTAGCCAACTGAATGTCACTATCCAAAGTGGTGCGTTTATTGTTCCGTTGTTTGTACAATTCGTGCAATGTGAATCGTTAGGTACAAGCGTTCTTCATTTGAAACTTGATAGTCATAGTTCTCATTTAAATACAAGCTGATCTTTTCCACGCAACGATAGGCGTTGAGATATTTCTTTTTAATTACCGCATACAGTTCTTCATCATCATTTTCGACAACTTCACGTTGGTGTAATAAGCGATAACAGAAAAATTTTAAATGTGTGCTAAATCGATAAAAGTAGACAGAGTCTTCATCAAAACTTACCTTAAAATAGTATTTGACGATATTTGTAATCTCTTGCATCAACTTTGTCAATTCATAAATATTACCGACTTCTTCCTCCATCTCCGCATTCACCAAGTGCAATGCGATAAAACCTGCCTCATCCGTTGACAATTCCATTCCTACGCGCTTTTGTACCATTTTTAAAGCATTTACTCCTACTTCGTACTCTTCAGGAAAAAAACGTTTAATATCCCATAATAATAAATTCTTAATTGCAATTCCTTGTTTTTTTCTTTCTAAAGCTGTGTACAAATGATCCGTCAGAGAAATATAAATGGTATCATTCAAACTCTTTTTCAACGTTGATTTTGCATAAACAATAATGTCATCCGAGAGTTTCATCATCTCTAAAGGAATATTTCCTAACAATTCTTGAAACTTAAGTGATGTTTCTTGATTGGCTAAATAAAAAACTTGATCGATACTTTCATCAGGAACCCAATCACCAATGCGTTTCTTAAAAGCAATTCCTTTGCCCATAACAATTTGCTCTCGTTTATCATCATCTAATGTAATAACCACATTATTGTTTAAAATTTTGTGAATAATCAATGCCCCACCTCCTTTGTGTTTCGTTGAAAAAAGAAAAACCCAATTTCTTCAAAAAGAACGACACATCTGTCGCTTCATGAAAAAATTAGGTTTAGCTTGTCTTTAAACAATCACTATCCATCTATTTACTTATCCCTACATCCAAAGAATAACATATTTACAACAAATGTCAACGCTTTCAACGACATTTTTTTGTAATAAAAATAAAAAAAGCATACAAACAATGTTTGTATGCTTCACTATGACCCGTACGGGACTCGAACCCGTGTTACCGCCGTGAAAGGGCGGTGTCTTAACCGCTTGACCAACGGGCCATTAAAAAGAAAAAACGGAGAAGGAGGGATTTGAACCCTCGCGCCGGTTTCCCGACCTACACCCTTAGCAGGGGCGCCTCTTCAGCCACTTGAGTACTTCCCCAAGAAATAAATGGGCCTAAATGGACTCGAACCATCGACCTCAC
>NZ_KV805536.1:0-43485 GCF_001811595.1 Enterococcus sp. HMSC078F03
GACAATTTATTTACACAAAATTATTGACGCTCCCCGTCTGTGCCCTAGAGGCAGAAGATGGACAATTATTTACCGGCTTTTGTTTTGAAAGCTGTTGTGGTGTTCTAGATTTATGTGCAGAACGAGTTGCCGCTTTGAATATGTATGCCGATAGTGAACAGACAGTGATTAAACGAATTATTACTTTTCGGGACGATGTTCCTAATGGAATTTCTGGTATGCCTTGTGGTGCTTGTAGAGAATTATTGCTCCAGCTTTCTCCTAAAAATGCTGATACAGAAATCTTAGTTGATTATCAAAAACGAGAAATAGTTCGGTTAAAAGAGTTAATGCCTAAGTGGTGGGGTTGGTCACGTTATACTAATGACTAAAGAATAAAATTAGCTATTTCAAGATAATAAGATGTTAATTTTGTAGTCCTCTCTATTATCAATTACTGGCATTCATTTTTAGTTACACACATGAAAAAAACAAGCTGCAACCACTTATCAGCAAAGGTTGCAGCTTGTTTTTTAAAGAACTTCTTTTATTTTCGTTACTTCTTCTTCCGATAACCCATGACCGCCATCCACTAGTAAAAAGTCAACTGGAAAATGTTTCTTTAATTGGTTAGCTAAAGAAAGAACTTGTCCCGGAATACTCAACTCATCCTGAGCCCCTGTTGTGACAATCACTTTTGTCGCAAACTCACCAGATACATATTGATAGCCTAAATTGCTTGGATGCAGTAAAATAACAGTGTTAGCAATAGTCGGGTTCTTTTCTAACAGGCCTAAAATAAAATTGGCACCGTTAGAGTACCCTATAAAAATAACTTCATCGTATAACTTTTGCGGTTGCCAAACTTCTTCTAGAAACGCAGTCACTCGCTCATCAAAGTTAGCACGAGGTAATGCTCCATTGACTAATGGCGCAAAAAAGCGTCGCTGTTCGCCTACACCTTCTGTCCCTAAGTAACTTAGAACACTCGCTTCTGGATAAAGGGTTGCGATGGTGGTTAATAATTGATATTCATTGCCACCAGTACCATGGAAAGCGACAACTAATTGATTAGGTTTCGACCCTTTTTGAAAAAATTGTTTCATTTAATAAACCTCCAAGAAAGGAATTTTACTATGTATGCACAAATTCATCACATCTCTATTTTAAATCGATTGATAAAGCCTACATTTGACTTCTATCATAATACACTGGGATTAAAATTACTAATGAAAACGATCAACCAAGATGACCACACCATGTATCACTTATTTTTCTCAGATAATGAGCAACGAACAGGTACCGAATTAACTTTTTTTGAATTGAATGATGGCCAAGATCAATCATTTGGGACAAATACAATTGAACGAACTATTTTAAAAGTACCAACGCGCGCCTCTTTGGATTTTTGGGCAGAACGTCTTGAGCAAGCGGGTATCTGCCACTATGGTGTGGAAACATTTAACCAACACCCAATCTTGCGTTTTGAAGCGCCCGATAATACGCAAATGGCGCTTGTTCCGTTACGTGAATTTGAAAATGCGGAAGATTATTTTCCAGCTGAGCATTCTGAAATTCCAGTAGAACATGCAATTTTAGGCATTGATGCAATTCAATTACGCGTCCAATATGCCGCAGCTACCAAACAACCTTTAGTGGATTATTTACATTGGCATGAAAAAGAAACAGTACCTTTTTTTGAAACTGCGCATGAAGTAACTGTTCTGGAAAATCATCATCCACAGTTTTATCAAGAGGTGCATATCATTGATGACCGTACCAATCCGCTTGCCATTGAAGGGATTGGTGGCGTTCATCACGTCGCCTTTGGGGTGGAAGATACGCAAGAATTAACGCAAGTTGACAGCCTGTTGGATGAAAAGAATTTTACAAACTCAGGGATTAAAGACCGTGAATTTTTCAAATCATTGTATTTTAGAGAACCGAACCACTTATTATTTGAAATAGCCACACAAAAAGGCCTGCTAGATGCCGAAGCCTATGAAAATCAAAGTTCAAACTTTGATGAAATCCCCCTTTATTTGCCTCACTTTTTGGCAGATCAAAGAGAACGAATCGAAGCGATTTTAGCACAACAACGCCATGAGTAAACAAAAATAGCGGTTAGGACCGCTATTTTTGTTTTTTAATATCCTATTATTGCCCTTTTTTGAAAAAAAGGAGTACACTAATAGTAGATGAACTGCGCAAGGAGGTGAGTACATGTTATCTAAGGAAGAAGTTCTACACTTATTGAACGAAGCAAAAAAAGAAGTCGATCGTTTAGAAACAAACCGCCAAGAAGATTTAGGTAATTCAATCAACTATATTGAAAATGAATTACAGCTCCAACGTGTCTTATCTCAAGTGGAAGCTTATGAAAAAGTACTTGGTTAATTGATTACGCATTAAATGAGAGAGGAGCAACCAGATTCATTCACCTGAATCTGGTTGCTCCTCTCTCATTTTTTACTAGACTAATTCGTAAGCAAGTTCTCGTGCAATAATTTTTGCGGTTGTTTCAGCGATTTCCCCAGTAAAGCCAATGCATTGTTCCATATGTTCAGGTGAACCCATCGTTTTATTTACTTGTTCTCCTTTGGCTTCTGTCCGACCAAAAAAGTAGCCCAGACACATAACCCCGCCTGAAAGAGCACCACAAATACACTTCGCTCCTCCAACACCTACAGGAAACCCAGAAGCCATGGCCACAGCTTCAATGGGAATCTCCGCATCAAAGTGTTGCCGAATGGTCGCCACAATCGCTTCCGAGCAATAAAAATCACCGTTACGATAATAGGCTTCCGCTTCTTCCCTGATTGCTTGTAAACAAATTCTCTTTTTCAAAATGCCCTCCATTCTGTATCCGCTTTCATTTTATGAATAAAAGGACGCCAAGCATCCCTTTATTTTATAGATTTTCTGCAGAGGTAAATACTTCTGACACATCATCATCGTCTTCTAACTTGTCAACCAAGCGCTCTAATTGCGCTTTTTGTTCATCGTTCAAGGTTAGTAAGGTTTGCGGAACCATTGTTAATTCAGCTTGTGCTAATGAATAACCTGCTTGTTCTAAAGCATCGCGAACCGCTGTAAAATCTTCTGGTGCTGTGTAAATTTCAAATACTTCTGGTGATGTTTCTAAATCCTCGCCGCCTGCTTCCAAAACGACTTCTAGCATGTCGTCTTCCTCAATTGCATGGTCTTCTCGCTTAATGACAATATAGCCTTTACGATCAAACATATAATTCACCGAACCCGTTTCACCTAAAGAGCCACCATTTCGAGTAAACGCGACGCGAACATTGGTGGCCGTTCGGTTGCGGTTATCTGTTAGTGCATGAACTAAAACTGCCACGCCACCTGGCCCGTATCCTTCATAAGTTACCTCGTCATAATGTTCCCCTTCACCAGCACTACTGGCTTTTTTTATGGCGCGAGCAATATTATCATTGGGCATATTGGCTGACTTAGCTTTATCGACTGCTAAACGTAAAGCAGGATTCATTGCGGGGTCAGGGCCACCTGCTTTTGCCGCCATATAGATTTCCCTTGAAACTTTTTGGAAAATTTTCCCACGTTTGGCATCTTGCGCATTTTTACGCCCTTGAATGTTGCTCCATTTGCTGTGTCCTGACATCCTTGATTCCTCCTGACTTTTCGTTACTATTCTCCTTTATTCTACTCTTCTTTTCAGTTAGGAACAAGCGCTACCAAAAAAAGACCCTCGCTTACCCACCTTTCTGACGAATAAACGAAGCTCTTCTAAATTAGCGTCTTCTTTTTTTATTTTTCTTCAAACCATGAACCACCAAACAAATGACGATGGCTGTCAAAGCACCCATGGCATCCAACATAACATCTTGAAAAAGAGGGGTCCTTCCGCCTGTGATCATTTGATGAAATTCATCTAAACCTGCATAGCCAGTAGCAGCTAGCCAGGAAACAACAGCTGTTAAAAACAGACCTTTGATTCTTGGCACTAATCCAATAAACCAACTACCACCTAATAGAAAATACGTACCAAAATGGGCTCCCTTACGAATAAAAAATTCAACAAATTTACTATAACCACTAGCTTGAATGCTCACTTCACTGCCAGCATATTGAAAAGAAATATTTTTTAATTGTTCTTCAAAAGGATGACTGCTCAGAAGTTTATCTAAAAGACCAACTTGTGATTGCTGTTCATACGTCTGTGATGAACTGAAAAATAAAATGGCCATAATAACAAACGCAATGACTAAATATAAATTACTATCTTTCAAATAATTTTTCATATAATCCTCTTTTCTTGGTTTCAAGTTGCCCCGTGCCTGCCACGGAAAATTCTTTTTTATTATAGTCGGTTTCGAGGGAAAAAGAAACAACTTCTCTTAGGTCTTATGATATACTGAAAAGAAAAAAATGAAAGAAGGATTGGATATGACCTATTCTATTACATGGGATTTAGACAGTATTTTCCCCAATGGGAGCGAGTCCAAAGAACTTAGCCAACGAATGACTCAATTAACCGAACAGACAAAAGAGTACCATCAATTAATCACAGAATGGACACCAGAAAGTGCCCAAGGCAAAGAACAATTTGCTGAAATTTTAACGTTACAAGGGAAAATCTCAAATGGCTTTTCACAATGTAATAGTTTTTTAACTGCTTTAATTTCTGCTAATACTAATGATACCAAGGCCAAAATTTTATCAGGCGATTTATACAATCTGTTGCCAGCGATTCAATTAGCTGAAACCATTTTTACTAAAAAAATCACCGAGATTTCAGCAGAACATTGGCAAGACCTGTTAGCCGAAGAACCGTTTAAAACAATGGCTTTTCGCTTAAATGAATTACGACGTGATGGAAAAAAACTGCTTTCCGAACAAGAAGAAAATATCATCAATACGCTTTCTCTAGATGGGTTAAATGCTTGGAGTACACATTACGATACGATTGTTGCTTCCATTGTGATTCCTTTTGAAGAAAAAGATGGCTCTGTGACAGAACTATCTGCAGGCCAAGCCTTTAACCGCATGATGGGAGATCCTGACAAAGAGGTTCGTCAACGTTTGTTTACAGCCTGGGAGAAAGCTTGGAGTGGCAAAGCTTCAATTTTAGCAGACACCCTAAATCACTTGGATGGGTTCCGTTTATCTGATTACAAATTGCATGGCACTACAGATTATTTAGAAAATCCCTTAAACTATAATCGAATGAGTCAAGAAACATTAACGGTTATGTGGGAAACCATCCAAAAAAATAAACAACCATTCGTCGACTTTCTAACGCGCAAAGCGCAATTATTCGGTAAAGAAAAAATGGATTGGCAAGACCAAGATGCACCAATTATTTTAGGTGATTTAGAAGAAAAAACGTATTCCTTTGATCAAGCCGCTGCCTTTATTTTAGAAAATTTCCGTAAATTCAGTCCGAAAATGGCCGATTTTGCCCAAATGGCTTTTGAAAAAAGTTGGATTGAAGCTGAAGATCGTCCAGGCAAACGTCCTGGGGGTTATTGTACAGAATTACCTGAAACACAAGAGTCGCGTATTTTCATGACCTTTGGCAATTCAATCAACGAAGTAGCTACTTTAGCCCATGAATTAGGTCACGCTTTCCATAGTAGCGTGATGTGGGATTTACCTTCATTGAATCGAGAGTATGCCATGAACGTAGCAGAAACGGCTAGTACCTTTGCAGAATTGATTGTTGCTGACGCCACCTTAAAAGAGGCCAAATCAGACGTTGAAAAGATTAACCTTTTAGACACAAAAATGCAAAATGCCATTGCTATGTTTATGAACATTCATGCGCGTTTTATCTTTGAAAATAATTTTTATCTAGCGCGCCAAAAAGGTTTAGTAGCGGAAGAAGATATTACTGAATTAATGTTAGCGGCGCAAAAAGAAAGCTACAAAGATAGTCTTGGCAGTTATCATCCTCATTTCTGGGCGAGCAAATTGCACTTCTTTATTGATGATGTGCCTTTCTATAATTTCCCATATACTTTTGGCTATCTATTCAGCATGGGTATCTATGCGTATGCCAATCAACAAGGCAGCTCTTTTGAAGACCAATACATTGCGTTATTAAGAGACACTGCTTCGATGACAAGCGAAGAATTAGCGAAAAAACATTTAAATGTTGACTTAACAAAACCTGATTTCTGGCAAGCCGGCATTGATCAAGTCCTAAAAGATGTGGAACAATTCATGACTTTAACTGAAAACTATGTAAACTAAGCAAAAAAGAAGCAGTAACCAACATCAGGTTACTGCTTCTCTTTTTTTCAAATAGTTTCGATATGCAAGGTAGCCCACAAGCATTAGTCCAAACGTAACAAATTCAACTACTGGCATGGCTAACCAAACACCGGTTAATCCTAGTAATTTCACCAAAATAAATAAAACTGGCACAATTAAAAAGAACCCACGCAAAGAGGAAATCATTAGCGCCATTTTCGGTTTACGAACTGCCGAAAAGTAATAAATCCCCATAAAATTCAATCCTGTAAACAAGAAGGAAATCGCATATAAGCGGATGGCTGTCCTAGCAATTTGCGCCAACTGGTCGTTCCCTTCGCTACCACAGCCCACAATGATTTGTCCCGTAAATACTTGACTGATTAAAAAGAACAGGAAGCCGGCGACCAAGTACGTAATAAAGCTAAGTTTAACAAATTTACGCAACACCTTCGTTTCCCCTAAACCATAGTATCGGCTGAGTAATGGTTGCGCCCCTTGCCCAATCCCTGTAAAAATGGCAATCACAATAATATTGAGGTTGGCAACAATCGCATAAGCTGAAATCGCCACATGACCAACTAAGTTTAACAAAACAATATTAAATAAAAACATGACAAAGGCCGAAGAAAATTCATTTAAAAAGGAGGAAAAACCAATCGACATAATTTCTCGAACATCCTGAAATTTCACTTTAAACTTTTCAAAACGTAAAACTCGTTGCGGCGACCACTTATGCAACGTAATCAGGATTAAGCTTGTTAACGGTGACATCACCGTTGCAATGGCCGCACCTGCCATACCCCACCCAAATTGATAAATAAAGACATAATCCAAAATAATGTTGACAATTCCCCCACTGACAAAAGCAATCGTTGCCAAACGAGGATTATGGTCATTTCTTAAAAAAGTAATCAGGCAATTGTTTAAAATAAATAATAATGAACAGCTAAGGTAAATCATATAATATTCCTTTGCCAAACCAAACAAGACACCGGTCCCCTGAAGTCCCCGAATAATTTGATCGGAAAAAATCAAGCTCGCTAAAGTAAAGAGACTCCCTATAACGAAAACTAACCCAATCGTTAAACTAAAATACTGATTGGCTTTTTTGATTTCTTTTTGCGCAACCGTGGTCGAAAACAACGTAGCGCCGCCAACGCCAAACATCCAACCTAATCCATTAATAATATTAACGAGTGGTAAGACAATGTTAAGCCCCGCCAATGCCTCGGTGCCGATCCCATTTGCAATGAAAAATGTGTCCGCCAAAATAAAAATTGATTGCGCCGCCATACTTAAAATTCCTAACAGAACATTTTTATAAAACAACGCAGTAAAATGGTTTTGCTGTGTTTGCTCCATACCCAAATCTCCTTCTAACAAAAAAAGGACTCATTCTTTTTGCTTCAAGGCTTACGCAAAAATCAGAATCCTTCAATTATTCAACCCAGCGATTAAATAATCTGTCTATTTATTGATACTTCTAGGGTAGCATTCTCTCTTCGAAAAAACAACCATCCTTTTATTTTTCTCATTTTAAACTTTCTTAAGCAGTTGCAGTTGTTTTTGAACCACTTGCCAATCTTCTTTCACGACTTCTTTTAAACGATAATTATAAAAGACAGCCGCTGGATGGAAGAGTGGAATGATTTGATAGGTTTTCTGCGTCCAATGATAGTTTTGTGATTGCTCATCAAATGTTTGAATGGGCGACTGAATGACCGTTCCGTGCACTGCAGTGATTGTTGGCTTTGGTCCTAAAAGTCGTTGCAACCCAATATTCCCCAGTGTCAAAATTAGTTCAGGTTGGCAAACAGCGATTTCCCAATCAAGCAAAGGCGCAAAAATTTTGATTTCTTCTTTGGTTGGCGTTCGATTAGGAAATTTGGTTACTCTTTCTCCCGTTTTTGCAATCTGCTTCGTTTTTACAGAAAAAGGTCGACTCCTAACCGCACTGGTGATATACACCGTTTCACGACTTAAGCCAACTTGTTGTAATTGTTCCATCAACAATTGACCTGAACGCCCTATAAATGGTACGTTTTCTTTAATTTCTTCTTTTCCAGGGGCTTCCCCAATCAGCATCACTTTTGGCTGTTGCGGGCCTTGTCCTTCTACAAAACCTTCTAATGGTAAGTCTTTCGCTTTAGCTAAAACTGCTTGTTTCAGATGTTCAGGATAGTGCATTTACCATCACGCCTCTCTTCTGGTGTTCTTCCTTTGCTATATTGATTATAAATAAGGCCCAAAAGAAACTCAAAAAAGGAGCCTACTCATTTAGGAGCTGGTTTTTCTACACACAAAGCTTTGTCTTTAGCTAGATAAAAAGGCCGTAAGTAACCAACTAAATTAGACATTGGTAAAACCTCCGATGGTAAATCGATCTTTAATGTCTCCTTTAAATAGGCTTTGCGTGTCGCAATCCGTTGCCACATGTCTGAATAAGTTTGCTGAATCTCTTTTTGCAATGTTTCATTAGCCAAAGCCACACATTCTTCTGCACTCACCCCTGTATAACCAGGTACAGAAGGAATAATATCCACTTGAAAGAGCATGCCACTTTCCAAGCGAATGGCTGAATCTGGATAAATAGGCGACGACATCCATTCATCATCCGAAACTAAATGCCCAGGATTCAAATGCCAGTGATAGATTTCTTTTGGTAACTGTTCTTCAATCGCTTGGTACATTTCTCGCCCTAACAATCCGATTCGAATGGTTTCAAGCCAGTGAACGACAGCTTGAAAATAGGGTTTTGCTACGCGCTCTAAATAATCACGTTGCGCTTCTGGCAATTGCTGCTCGTTTTCAATAACAAAACCTGTTCGGCTAGACAAGCCACCTTTGTAGCCTGTAGTTAATGATAAGGCATCACCTAACTGAATTTCTTTGGCAGTCGGATACATGTTTGCATATTCAAAACGTTGACCAGTTGCCGCAATGGTTACTACCGTCGGCATTTGACCTTCATCATTTAACAAAGCCCCAATGTCCGTTTCACGCTGTCCTACTTCAATTGCATTTAAGGCCTTTAACATACTGCGAGAAGCCAAATTCGCCCCATATTCATAGTGCGCCAATTCATTAGCATTATTTGTTGTGCGGGCCCCCTTTGCTCCAATCAATAAGTGGGTCCCATTTAGTAAACGAGCTTCTTTCGGCAGCGCTTTTTTCAGTGCTTCGACAATAAAATGTGGCACATCAAACATAGTAGCGGGTTCTTGCTGTTGTGTCGTAAACATTTTCCAACCAACGATACCTATTTTTTGAGCAGTTTCATCGAGAAGCGTTTCAAAAATCTGCGACAACTTTTGTTCTCCATCCATTGGTTGATTAGGTAGCGAAAAAGCTGGATAATGAATTAAATCGGCTGAGATGCGTGCATGTTGGCACAGTTTTAAATTTTCATTACCTAAAATAAGTGTCGCCATACCATCCTTATTTAACACAAGGAGTCCTTCTTCAAACCTCGGAATAAAGCCAGTTAAGTATTCAAAATTACTGCCATGCTCTTTGTCTGCATAGAAAACTAATTGATCGAATTTTTCTGTTTCCATTCGTTGTAATACTTTCTGCTTGCGCGCCATCATCGTTTCATTCGTCAAATACGTTGGAAAAACATTCTCAAAAACAGTAGGTTCAGCAATATGTGTATAATTAATTTTTCGCTTCATTATTATCCTCCATTATTCATCTGCGACAATCAACGTTACGCCTGCTTGCGCTAACTGTTCACAGAATTTTTCATCAGGTCGTGTATCTGTCACTAAACAATCAATTTCTGTTAATTCGCAAATTTTAAATAAACCCGTTTTGTTTAATTTCGTTTGGTCTGCTAAGGCAATGACTTGTTTGCCTTGTTGAATCATTCGCCGTTTGACTTGACCTTCTTCTTCTGTGTGAATAAATAATCCTTGTTCAGATAACGCAAACACACCTAATAATGTATAGTCGGGGGCAAATTCCCCAACCTTAGCGACTGTTTCTGCCCCAAACAAAAAGAGTTGTTGTTTATGCAGTTGCCCAGGTAATACTGTAATTTTTGTCTGATCCATTTGCGCTAGAAGTAGCGCATGACTGAGAGAGTTCGTTATCGCGTGAATCGGACTATTTTCCATCGCTCGAATAGCTGCTTCCACCGTGGTTGATGAATCAAAAAAAATGGACGCTTGTTTGGGAATATTTGCCCAAACTTTTTGGGCAATGGCTTGTTTTTTCTCTGGATGCTTCATTATTCGTTGAGCATAATCATAAATAGTTGCTTCAGACTGCACTGAGATAGCGCCACCGTGCGTTCTCTTTAAATGTCCTTCCTTTTCTAAACGAATTAAATCTCGTCGAATAGTATCTTTTGAAACGGAGACTTGCTCCGCTAAAGCTTCCATGGAAATACTTTTTTGTTCATTCACTATTTTTTGAATCTTGGCTAAACGTTCTTCAATCAACATATTTCCTCACCTCTTCTAAGTAAAGATAGCATCTTTTGCATTATTTTGCAAACAAATGCAAAATAATGCAAACAAGACAAAAAAACTAGTCCTTCATTTTCTAACGAAGGGCTAGTTTGAGAGTGGTTTTAATAGGTAAATTGAATAATCATGCCGCTAGGATCTTCTAACGCAAGTAAATGATCTTTGGCAATAAAATGTAACTTTGCTTCTTCCGCATTGGCTTGGACGATCTCTAAATCTGCCGCAGTTGGTAAACGGAAGGTGTAATTTTCTAAGCCAAATTGATTTTCTTGAATCGTTGGCAGCTGTTTGCCGCTCCATGTATTTGTCCCAATATGATGATGGTACTGACCCGCTGCAAAAAACTTCGCTTGTTGACCAAAGTTAGACTTTAAGCCAAACCCTAAGTTTTTATAGAACGTTTCAGTGGCATCTAAATCGGCCACTTTCAAATGAATGTGCCCAATTTTAGAACCTTCGGAAATTCCTAGCCAGTGACCGTCAGCTTCTGCAGCTAAACTATCACCGTCTAATTCTTCTGTCACACCGATAATTTCACCATTTGGACGAATATCCCAGACTTCTTCTGGTTTATCCCAATAAATTTCGATGCCATTATTTTCTGGATCACTTAAGTAAAGGGCTTCACTATAGCCATGATCTGCTGCGCCAATTTGCACATTTTCCTGCAAAAGCCACAGCAACATATTGCCTAAATCTTTGCGGGTTGGTAGCAGGAAAGCAATATGGTACAAGCCAGTGGTCCCCTGATTTTCTTCCCCAGCTGTTAGTTCTTTTAAGACAAGAATTGCATCGTTGGTGCCTTGTGGCGCTAGCCAAGCACGTCCCTCTCCTTGTTTTAAAAGTTTTAAGCCAATTGTTTTCGTATAAAAGTTTACCATTTTATCTAAATCAGCCACTTTCAAAGTGACTTGTTGAATCCCAATATTACTTGGTAATGCTTGAACCATTTGCTTTCACTCCTTTCCTCTTCGTTTTACTAAAGCAATGATTTAGTTGAATTCTTTAAAACGAGCACTATCTTCCATGTATTCTTTTTCGCCAGCTGGCGCTTCAATGGAACCAATGACCATTTGTGCACGTAAATTCCAGTTTGCAGGAATTGACCATTCTGCAGCAACCGCTTCGTCAATGACTGGGTTGTAGTGTTGTAAGTTTGCGCCGATATTTTCTTGCGCTAAGGCAGTCCAAACGTTCGCTTGTGTTAAACCAGTTGCTTGTTCAGACCAAACAGGAAAGTTATCCGCATATAATGGGAAGCTATCTTGTAAGTTTTTCACGATATCTGTATCTTCAAAGAATAAAATTGTGCCCGCACCAGCTGCAAAACCTTGTAATTTAGCTTGTGTGTTTGGAAATGCTTCTGCTGGAGTTAATGGTTTTAAGGCGTCTTCAGTCATTGCCCATAATTTTTTGTGAGCATCGCCGAATAAGAACACAACACGTTGTGTTTGAGAGTTAAAAGCTGTTGGACTTTCTCTAACAACTTCTTTTACTAAAGCAGTTACTTCTTCTTTTGAAATTGGTAAGTTTTCTCCTAAAGCATAGATTGAACGACGGTTTTTCATCATTTCAGTAAATTTTGACATAATATGTTCATCCTTTCGAATTTCCTCAGTAAATTCATTTAATTTTGTTTACATGCTTACTATACTACCTTACTAAAAGTAAGTAAAGCTTTTTGTCTTACTTTTTGTAAGTTTTTTTATTTTTTAGTGAAAAACCTTATTCTACCAAAGAAAAAACAACCAGCTTTTTTCTAAGAAAAAGAAAAATCTGGTTGTCGATTAATAAATGTAGAAGTCAATTGAATCGTTTTCGGCCGTTTTTCTTGAAATAAGTGTGTGGCTTTTTCCCCTAATTCCATTAATGGATGACAGATTGTTGAAAAATTTAAAATTTCACTTAATAAAGTTTGTTCCTGTCCCACTAAAAAGAGTGGTCTTTCAATAACGGCTTGAATCCCTGCGGCAATTTCATCACCGTTGGTCACAACCGCTTGGAGCGTTGGATCTTGCCCACAGTGACGTCCTACTTCACACCCATCTTCATAGGTTAAACAGTCCTTAAATAACCGATTTTCAGGAATCGCTCCATAAATTTCCTGATATGCGTCAACTAAATAGCGTGCGCTTGTACTTTTTTCTGGTGCACGGTTAATCGTAATTGCCACTTCACTACATCCTTGTTGTTTCAATGCTTGGAAGACCCGCCGATAAACGGTTAAACGATCGATATAGATACTAGCATAACTAGGGTCTTCTATTTTTTCACAAAAAACAACTTGCTCTTTATATGGAGCAAACACACTTAAAGGATTTGCCTTTGACAAAACAATCATGCCATCAAACGCACCCGTGGCCATTTTTTCCAAGTAACTTTTTTCAACTTCTTTATCATAATCCGTTGGTAATAAACTGACCATCATCCCTTGCTGAAATGCTTGGTGGATAATCCCACTTAAAATAGCATCAAAATAAGGTTGATTCGTATAAGGAACCATGACACCTAATGTATTACTTTTCCCAAAGCTAAGATTTCTCGCTAATATATTGGGCTTATAGCCCAACTCATCGATAATTGCTTGGATTTTCAGTCGTTTTTCTTCAGAAACATACGGATGATGATTAATCACACGCGAAACAGTCGTGACTGAAGATCCTGAAAGGCGCGCAATTTCTCGAATTGTTGTCATACTTTCACCCCATTACTTTACAAAATTGAGTTAAATAAGGCACAATCCCTGTCCCGTAATCAATAAAACGATAAAAGGTCTCCTGCCAAGCAAAAGAAATTTCCTGAATATCCTCCTGCTGTGTCAAGTGCCACTCCGTTATCTGATGGTACGGAATTTCTTGATGCCAAATCTTATAGTATTTTTTGGGACTATTTAACTGCAGACTTTTGGCCGTCGTAGTCACCGAGACAAAATAGTAATCCATACCAAGTCTATCGCTTATCTCCACTATAACATTCATTTTCATGCCCTCCAATATTTTGATACACCTAGCTTACCTTATGAAACGCGTACCAGAGCAAGAGGAAAAATAAAAAAAGTGAGGCCATGTTATACTAGATGTATCATATAAAAGCAAAGGATGAGTGCAATGGAAACGGTTACAGTAGCAACAAAAAGCGACTTACTAACAAATTTGAACAAGCAAACAGATGAAATCATTATCTCGGGGGCACTTGCACAAGAAATTCACCACTTAAAAAAACAACAATTAACCGAAACGGAAGAAATGGGCTTTTTAGTGGGCAGCCAAGGTGCTGGCTCATTTTTAACCTATTTAATCGAGAAGTTATCCTATATAAATTCGGAGCTATCGCCAGAAGAACAAAAAATTGAACATGCGATTTTGCGTTTGTATGTTATTAAAAAATTAACTCCAGAAACTACTTTATTACGTCTAAAACAGTTAGATTATTAAAATTTTATTTAATCAAGATAGACCAATTCCCCGCGTACAACGAGTCCCTTTCATTAATCACTTGATATAATTACCTTTATTCAAGTTCCCACCATTGTCATTATCGATTAACCAATGGTATATTAGAAGTAACAGATAAGTCATTTTATTTGAAAAAGTGTTTGGGAAATGTTTGGGGAGGAATGTTTATGTGTCAACCGCAGGAAAAAAAGAAAGAAATTTCTGTTGCTAAGTTACGTTATCGTTTTGAATTACCAATGATTATCATTGGTTTTGTTTTATTGTTTTTAGCATTGGGGTTAGTTGCTTTATTGATATTGAGTGATTTGCCGATTCCTGACTGGTTATTAATTGTCTTAATTGCACCAATTGCGCCAGTCATTGCTTTTTTTACCATTCGTTATATGTACATGGATACTGCTTCTAACGGAGTGGAAATTACAGAAAATCAGTTACCAGAAATTTATTCTTTATATATTGATTTGGCAAAAGAAATGGGCTTTGGCACTAAAAAATTAAGGATGCCACGTCTTTATTTAATCAACGGGAATGGTGTCTTAAACGCTTTTGCGGCAAAATGCTCTTTACACAGACGCTATGTTGTCATTCACAGTGATTTGTTGGACATCGCGTACAATACAGGCGATTTTTCGCTGATTCGCTTTATTTTGGCACACGAGCTAGGACACCATAAATGTGGGCACACTAATTTATGGCGGCTAATGTTATCCATTATTTTGAAACCAGTTGCGTTAGATAAAAGTTTTACAAGAACGCAAGAATATACCGCTGATCGCGCAGGTTTATACTACGCAGAAGAAGGTGCTTTAAGCATGATTTATTTATTTTCAGGAAAATATATGGGCAGTCGTGTGGATTTAGAAGAATACTTTCACAGTATTGATTTACATGATGATACCATCTGGCTTAAATTGAGTAACTTCTTATCCGATCATCCTGTTGGCTTCCGTCGAATGCAAACATTGAAAAAAGCCAAAGATACTGGCAATTGGGACGTTCATGGAAAATTTTTCTAGCAAGAGCCAACCATCATTAAATAAACGTGCTGGGACAAAAGATTCTTTAACTTTTGTCCCAGCACGTTTATTAATCCACCAATAAATGAACAAATTCTTCTTTGGTGATATTTACAAAGTAGTCTTCAAAGTTAAACGCTGCTAATGCTTGCCAAATTGATGAATACTGATAGTCCACACCTAATAAAGCCGCAACGATTTCCGCTGTTTCTTTTTTGGCAAAGTAATCACCATAAATCGTTAACTCAATTATTTTACCTTTTTCAACAGTCAAACGTGCATCCACAATGCCGCCTTTAAACTTTTCTTCTTTTTTGATTGTAAATTTAGGCGCTTCACCAAAAATCCAAGCTTCATTGCCATACACTTCAGCGACCAATTTCCTAATTTCCTGTTGATCTGTTTTAGTTAGGACATATTCTTTCTCCGCAATTTCAGTTAGAGATTCGACATCAAAGAGCTCCATCAGTAAACGATTGCGAAATTCCTCAATGGTTAATTTTTGATATTTTTCGTCTAAGTACGGCCGTAAATTGGTTACGCGTCCCCGAACAGATTTTGTCCCTTTTGATTCAATTTTTTTCTTAGAAACAGTTAAAACACGTTGAACTTCTGCCAAATCAACATCATACATCAAGGTACCATGAGTATACATCTTCCCCTTTTTTGTATACATGGCATTGCCAGAAAATTTTTTCCCATCAATTAATAAATCATTGCGACCGCTAATCTCGGCCCCCGTTGCGCCCATTTTATGTAATGCTTCAATAATTGGTTTAGTGAACGCTTTAAAATCCCCAAAAGCTTGATGTCCTTCCTGAACAACAAAACTAAAGCTGACATTCCCGAGATCATCATAAACAGCACCACCGCCCGATAAACGGCGAGTAATAACGATTCCCTTCTCTCTAGCATAAGCTAAGTCAATTTCTTCATAAGCATTTTGATTTCGGCCTAAAATAACACAGGGTTCCTGAATATAGAACAACACTAAGGGCTCTTCAAAAGAGAGAGTGTTTAATAGATAATCTTCCGTTGCTAAATTTTCACGAATATCTCGTGACTGCATTATGACATAACGCATAAGGTCGCCCCACTTCTTTTTCTTCTAGTGTATCACTTTCTTTCAAAATTGGTTCACTAAACGTCTTCTCTGGCCATTCTCAAAAGCGGATGATCAACAAAAAAAGAACGTGGGACAACAATCACTTTGGATGTTTGTTCCACGCTCAAAATCTAATAAACAGCAATTGCAGAACTGTTTAGCTTTTTAATCTAACCAAGTTACTACTTCTGAAACATCTCGTCGGACTGTTTCAAAGCCGGGTGTTTGAGCTTTGCCAATCGGAATAATCAGTCCGTTCACTAAATGATCCTCAATATTAAATAACTTGCGAACCGCTTCTGTTTTAAAACCAGACATCGCCACAGTATCATAGCCTCGATCTTTTGCAGAAAGCATCAGCTGCATCGCAACTAAGCCTTGGTCTAACATTAGCCACTCTCTTTTTTGTTCTTCGCTAACATCATAGTACCAAGAAACATTTTCATTAATTCCTTGACGAATTTCTTCCGTCATCGTTCCTTGTGCGACAGCTTTAGCACTGATTTCATCTGCATTGGCCACTGTATAAGCAGTCAAATCACCTAATAAAATAATCACCGCCGCTGCCCCTTTAACTGCTGGTTGTTGCATCGAAACTTCGTAAAGGGCCTCTTTTTGTTCTTTTTCTGTGACAATTAAAAAACGCCATGAATTTAAATTGGTACTATTTGGCGCGAACATCGCTTCCTCAATTATGGCCATTAATTCCTCTTTAGGAATCTCAACATCTGGCATAAAATCCCGAACTGAGCGGCGGCTGCGAACAACATCTTGATACATCATATTTCTTCTTCCTTCCTCTTGCCTTACTTGACATAGTTATTATTACTCACTATGATGGAGAAAAAAAGTACGCACTTTTTATTCACCTAGGAAGAAAAAAGTAACCATTACGTGTCACAAGGAGAAACTATGACAACTGATAAACAAACCAGTATCAACTTAGCCCTTTCCACCATTAACGGCAAATGGAAATTATCATTAATGGATGAATTATTCCAAGGGACCAAGCGCAACGGTGAATTGATGCGTGCGCTCGACGGAATCACTCAGCGCGTCCTGACAGATCGCTTGAGAGAAATGGAAAAAGATGGCCTAGTCCATCGAGAATCCTTTAACGAACTGCCCCCTCGTGTGGAATATACGCTCACTCCGGAAGGATATGCTCTTTACGATGCCCTCTCTTCACTTTGCCATTGGGGCGAAACATTTGCACAAAAAAAGGCGAGACTTAACAAATAAGTCTCGTCTTTTTTTATCTATTTTGGGTATTATGGGTAAACTTAAGATATTTTTGAAGTCCTTCTTGAATTGAATAAACGGGTGAAAAACCTAAGCCTTTCAAAGCAGAACTATCTGAAAGAGAATATTTTATATCGCCATCTCGTTCCTTTTGATAAGAAACTGGCAAAGAAAGTCCCACTAATTGGTTCATTTCTTCAATTAATTGATTAAGGGAAATGGCAACTTCGGTACCCACATTATAAACATGTCCCAACGCTTCACTTTTGGTTGCTACTAAATCTAATGCAGTTAGGACATCCTCAATGTAGATAAAGTCACGTGTTTGCTGACCATCTCCAAATATTTGAAATTGGCTCGCTTGCCCTTGCTCTAATTGGATATAACGATCCATCAAAATGGACAGGACACCAGAATAGGGGGAAGCAGGATTTTGATTGGGACCATAGACGTTAAAGAAGCGAACTGCGCTTGTAGGTACCCCATGTAAATGGTATTCATTGAGAACATAACGTTCAGCAGCAAACTTATCAATAGCATAGGGACTCAAAGGGCAAATCACCGAAGTTTCTCTTTTAGGCAACGTTGGCTCTGCACCGTAAACGGCTGCCGACGAAGCAAAAACAAAACGTTTGAGCTCTTTTTGATATTTTTTTATTGATTCCAATATTTTCAATACACTTAAAAAATTGACCTCATGTGTCTCTAGAGGCTGTGCCACAGAACTTGCCACGCTTGCCACGGCCGCAAGATGAAAGATATACTCAAACGAATGCTTTGAAAGTACTTCGTCCAATAATTGCTGATCCGTCACACTTCCTTTAATAAAAACCAACTGCTCAGTTTGTTGCAAATTTGACACTCGCCCCATGGACAAATCATCAATCACAAAAACTTGATACTGTTGACTATAAAAATTAGCCAAATTAGAACCAATAAAGCCAGCTCCTCCAGTAATTAATAGTTTCTTCACCTCTTTGCTTCCTCTCTTTTTTAATTTAATTCCACTTTTTTCGTGTTATTTTCTCTTTGGAATAAAAAAATGCAATATCGAATGAACACATAACTTACAATAGCCACAGCTAATAAGAGTTCAAAAGTAGACAAAATATTTAACAGACTCGTTAGGCCTACCTTTTCTGCAAATAAAGGTTTAACTTTGACTAATGCTGTCGCAGAAATCACTAATGGGAATGTAAAGGCAGCATAACTTGGATAGAATGTCACTTGCATAATTTTATATAGATTCACTACTACAATCCCATAAATACATTGAGATAAAATTAGCAAGAAAACAACTAATGGCATATACAAATGACCACCCATTGAAATATAGCCAGCTAAACATAACGAACCTGGCGCTGTCATAATCGTCAATAAAGGAATGGTCGATTCAGGCATTTCTTTCGACTTCGTAATTCTCTTGATTAAAATTGGTAACAAGAGTAAATAAAAGAACAACGCTACCCAAAAAACAATTTTTCCCAACTCATTGATAAACAATTGAGAAGTATTAGGAATAACGCCAATGCCGACAAACGTAATAAACCAGCTTGGATAAATATGTTCCAGTTCGATTTTTGTTGGAAAAATATGCACCGCTACAAAATAAATCATTAAAATAAAATGTAAAATCACTACGCCAATCCACAACACGTTAATCCAAGCAGCATTGGTAAATATCCGATCTAAGAAAACACAGATAACCATTAAAGCCATTGTAAATGTTGGTGATACCGAAGCAATAATTGGATCATCTAAGGTGCTTAATGCATGTTTCATTGTAAAAATAATTTTTAAAATAACTAAAATCATTAAGAGACTGCCAAGTACACAATAAATGGTCCCAATTGTTGCATATCCCAAGGAATAAAGTAAATTCCCCAAAGAAACTATCCCTAAAATTAGTCCGCAAATGGGAATCGGGACTTTCCGCAAGAATTTTTTCGCACTTTCTACCATTATGTAGTCACACTCCGTCTTTATTTATTATTATTGATATTAATCAAAAGTATGTTATTATACTAAATGAAATATTTATATTTGTAAAATAAATATTTGCAATAACAACTATTAAGATAGTAAATAGAAAGAGGCGATTTTATGTTCGAATGGATCAAAACATTTATTGCTGTGTATGAAACCAAAAATTTTAGTGCGGCGGCCAAACAATTGTATATTTCTCAGCCAACTGTTTCTTTGCAAATCAAGAAATTAGAGCAACACTTTTCGATCAAGCTGTTCTATCGTAATGGAAAACAATCGGTTATTCCTACCAAAGAAGCTGATTTTTTATATCCAAAAATGCTCTCGATTATTGAAAGCTTAACTACTTCTTTTGCGCAAGCTGCAGAAAAAGAGAATTTTAAAGAAGACTGCATTATAGCCTCTTCAAATACAGTTGCTATTTATTTACTGCCAGATATTATGGAGAGTTTGGTTACCGCTTTTCCACTCATCAACTTTTCGATTCAACTGATGAATTCAAACGAAGTCGTGGATATGGTTCAAAATAATCATGCCCACATTGGACTAATTGAAAAACCCATTGAAACCAAAAATTTACACAAAGAAATTGTTTATGAAGATCAACTAGTTCTAGCAGGAGATGCCGCTTCAAAATTTTGGCTCTTAAGAGAAAAGAACTCTGGCTTACGTTTTTTCAATGAGCTTTATCTCAATGAACACAGTATCAACTTACCAATTATCGAATTAAACAACAACGAAGTCCTGTTACAATTGCTAAAAAATAACATTGGGCAATCAATTGTTTCTCGATTATCTATTTCCGATGAGATCCCTTGGCAACCAATTGATCAGTCCTTTGCTTCTCGAAAAATTTTCATTGTCCAGACCGATCACCATGCCAATACTTCCTTCTCTGAAGTTTATAACCGAATCGTTGAAAAAATTCGTGAACGACAAACCTAAAAAACAGGAGAACGACTTAGCTTTCGCTAAATCGTTTTCCTGTTTTTTATTTATCAGTTTCCTCTACCAATTCAAATTCAAAAGGTTCTAACTCAAATAGTTGGTGTAAAATTTGCTGGGTTTCTTGGAACACTTGTTGTGGTTCTTTAGACAAAAGAGTGCTTTGAATGGTCTGTTTTTTTGATTGAAAAAGAATTCTCGTTTCCTCTTCCTTAAATACAACTTGATGAGTTTCCCTTTCAAACATCGTATATTCTTCGAACATTTCCATAACTAATTTTTGACGAAACCCTTCTTTGAGTGCTAATAAGGTTACTAAATCTGCAACGGTTAGCGTTTCTAACGCAATTGTTTCATCTTCTACATGAACAAGATAATTCGTACACTTCACATTCGGACAGGCATTGCAGCCGCCATTAATCAAGTCTGAGGTAGTTGTTATTTTCACCTGTTTCATCTTAATCCTTCTTTCCTACTTTTCGAGAAAAACACAAGGGGTCTCCTCAAAAATATTCAATAAAATATGATTGACTTCTTGAAAGACTTCTTCGTGATTTCGGCATTGTTTTTCCATTACTAAACGCAGATCATTCACAACAAAAGTCAACGTCATCGCTTGTTGGGAAACATGTATACAACGGTTGCCTTTAACAAAACATTCTGTTTGTTCTTCAATGCATGGTTCTTTTTGATAGCCATATGCTGAAGCGACACATTCCAGGATTTCGTAGATTTCTATTTTTGGAAGTTCATAGCTACAGCTACCGATAACTAGTTGAAAACAGTTCGGCTGTTTTTCATTATTGCTTGCATAATACACTGTTGTCGTTGTCATTTTGCCTCCTTATCTCCTCTATTTTCCTACTCTTATCATAACAAAAAAAGCACGCTTCCCTTATTTAAATTGTTAATAAAGACTATTACAGATTAGTATAACCACACCTAAAAAATTCGTGATATAATTCACTAAGAAAGAAATATTACAGAAAGAAGAGATGAACGATGAAAGTATTTAACAAAAAAGTCGCAATTATTGGTACTGGTTTTGTTGGCACAAGTATTGCCTATTCCATGATCAACCAAGGGATTGCGAATGAATTAATCTTAGTTGATATTGACAAAGCCAAATCTGAAGGCGAAGTAATTGACTTATTAGATGGTGTGTCTTGGGGTCAAGAAAATGTAAACGTCTGGGCTGGCGACTATCAAGACTGCCAAGATGCCGATATCGTCGTGATTACAGCTGGCGCTAATCAAAAACCTGGGCAAAGTCGTCTAGATTTGGTTTCAATCAATGCAGAAATTATGAAAACAATTGTTAACAATATCATGAAATCTGGTTTTGATGGAATTTTAGTGATTGCCTCAAATCCTGTCGATGTACTGACTTATGTGGCCTGGCAAGCTTCTGGTTTACCTGTTTCAAGAGTAATTGGAACTGGTACAACTTTGGACACAACTCGTTTCCGCAAAGAACTGTCTCAACGTTTAGCGATTGATCCACGCAATGTTCACGGCTATATTATTGGCGAACACGGGGATTCTGAAGTGGCTGTCTGGTCTCATACCATGATTGGTACCAAACCTATTTTAGAAATTGTGGATACGACAGAGCGCTTAACTAGTGACGATTTACCAATCATTTCTGATAAAGTGAAAAATACAGCTTATGAAATTATCGATCGCAAACAAGCGACCTATTATGGGATTGGTATGAGTACTGCACGCATTGTTAAAGCCATTTTAAATAATGAACAAGCTATTTTACCTGTCTCAGCTTACTTAGATGGGCAATATGGGCAACAAGATGTATTTACAGGGATTCCTGCAGTCGTTGGCAATCAAGGTGTGACTGACATTATTGAATTGAATCTGAATGCCGCTGAAAAAGAACTCTTCCAAAAATCAGTGACACAATTAAAACAAGTGATGGCATCGTTACAACCGAACGCTTAGTAATTTTTAACTAAAAATAACACTTCAACTAAATTATTCTCTACCAAAATAGATTCTAATTCCCCTTTATCGTTCTTTTTGGTACCATGAAAGAAGAACTTCAACTAAAGCAGAAATTAGGAGGACAAAAAATGGTAATCCAAGGAGATACGTTAGAAAATAGCGCACGTCGTTTATTGCAAGAACGTGGCGTAACAATGAATGATTTAGCTGAACTTGTGTTATTTTTACAAAAAGATTATATTGACAATTTAACATTAGATACTTGTTTAGAAAGTGTTGATGCCGTGTTAACAAAGCGTGAAGTACACAACGCGATTATTACAGGTGTCCAACTGGATATTCTGGCGGAAGAAAACAAGCTACTTTCACCGTTACAAGAAATTTTAACGGAAGATGAAGGGCTTTATGGCATTGATGAAATTATGGCGCTCTCCATTGTAAATGTTTATGGATCTATCGGTTTTACGAACTATGGGTATATCGACAAGGTAAAACCAGGCATTTTAAAAGAGTTAAATGCGCATGATGGCGAACATGTCCACACATTCTTGGATGATATCGTGGGCGCAATTGCGGCTGCGGCTGCCAGTCGGTTGGCCCACTCACAACCATATTTAAGTGATATTACTAAATAAAAAACTTGCCTCTTCATTTTTATGAGAAGAGGCAAGTTTTTTATTTGCTGGACTTCTCACAAGCTTTCTACTTAACAGTAATTATTTGCCGTGTTATGTTACAGTCAAGAATAAACAGCTAAAGGAGGTTATCTAGAAATGAAAAAGTTTTTACGCGTATTTTTAATTTTTATTGGGGTATTCTTTCTTGCAAGTTGCGGTTCAAAAATAGAGACAAAAACCTTTGTAGGTTCGCCACAAGATGGGATTGATTCCACCTTAACCTATACGTACCAAGGAGATAAAGTCTTAACGCAAACGGCTAAAAACATTGTTTCTTATGACAAATTGGGGATTACAAAAGAAGAGGCAAAAACAGCGTTGGAACCCGTTTCTAAACAATACGAGGACATCAAAGGGCTTGATTACAAACTGACCTATGAGGACAAACAAGCCATCGAAAAATTGACGATTAATTATGAAAAACTTGATTATGATAAAGCAAAAAAAGTGGATGGTATCCAGATTGATGGAGATTCTTCTAAGGGAATTAGCATGAAGAAAAGCCAAGAATTGGTGGAGTCAGAAGGTTATACAGAACAAAAATAATAAAAGAAAGCGTGCGACAATGGGCATTGTTGCACGCTTTCTTTTGATTATTTAAATCGATGTTGCCATCTTCACTGCCTGAATTGGGTCAAAATGATGGACAGAGTAAACGACTGTACCGGCTTGCCAAACTACTGAGTTGCGATTATAGTCAGTTGTTCCTGCCACGTTCAGTGTGATTTGACCAACGGTATTCGGTGCTGGCAACGTTTCTTGTTCCAAAATGTTGACAACATTTTTCGCTAAATCATCAGGCGATTCACCATTGATATTTGAGGCCCGTACGACTAAACTCCAATTGCCTTCTTGCCAAGATAAGTAACTAGAACCTGCCGCCCCTTGTTTATACCCAGTAATATTGTAACCTAAATCTACTGGTTGACCGCCATTGTCAATGATTTGGTTCACTGCATTTTTTGCTTCGGCATCAGAGCCATATGTTTTTTTCTCAAAAGAACTAATTGGCGTTAACTGATTAACACGTGCATCATTCACTGGAATCGCTTCTTTTTCTGCATAATATAAAACACGGAAATTGTTTTGATCCGCTTGTGATGTTGTCGCTGCAGTTAAAAAGTTATTCGTTTGACTCGTTAAAATTGCCTGCGGTAAGCCTTGACCAGGAAACATGTTTGCTAGCTGGTTAAGCACTTGGTTGGCTTGGTCATCTGGATTCGCATTTTTCGCTGGTGATTGCTTCTCTGCTGAGCCATTATTTGCCGCTTCCTTCGTAGAAGAAGCTGTTGCTTTCGAATCAGCTGTTGTTGTTCCTGACGGTTTCGCATCACTAGATTTTGTTGCTGCTTTGCTACTTGATTCTTTTGTAGCAGATGCTTTTGTACTCTCGACTGTGGTACTTTCCGCAGCACTGGAACGACTATCCGTATTTTCTGTACTTTTTCCGCCGCCGCATGCTGCTAAAGCAAGGGTTAAAAGAAAAGCACTAGAAATAAGCCCTATCTTTTTCATAAGAATTCCTCCTTGTTTTCCCTGCCCTTATTGTACCTTAATCATGTGTATCCGTCACTTGTTTGTGTTTCGTTCTAAGTTGGTTTAAATAACAGAAAGTGGACGGTAGGATTCGAACCTACACCTCAACATTGAGCAAGAATAAACTACTGTTAGTCTCTATGAGTTTAACACCACGTTCATCCACCTATTTGATTGATCCTTTGTATCATAACTTAGAATAATTAAATTGCCTTTAAGGAGCTTCAAAGATTATATGAAGAATTGTAAAAAATCTGTGACGAAAAAACGATTGAACCAATCAGTAGATACACTGAGGTTCAATCGTAACCAATTGTTTAATTATCTGAAAAAACTCACAATTCAACGTTAGTCCCTGGTGCTTTTTTGTTTTCCCCTTGTTGTTTTTTTAAGAATATCCCCAAAATGACGGTGATAACGGGACAAAGCAATGGGAAAAAGGCATATGGTAAGTATTCTAGTGCACCAACTTTTAACGTTCCCATAATGAAGGTACCACTAACTCCCCAAGGAATTAACGAGTTGACTGCCGCCCCAGCATCTGCCAAAGTACGAGTTAAATATTTTTTATCAATACCTAAACGAGTAAATGAGGATTTAAATGTTTCCCCTGGTAAAATAATTGACAAATATTGTTCGCCAACTAGTAAGTTAATTCCCACAGAACTTAAGGCAGTTAAAGCGATTAATTTGGCTGGATTATTCACATAGCCTTTAATTTTATCAATTAAAGTAGCCACGATGTTAAACTTAATCAACAAGCCGCCCAAACCTAATGCCAAAATAATCAACGCAGCAGAACCTAACATGCTTTCAATCCCACCACGAGATAAAAGTGTATCAATACTTTGATCCCCTGTATCTGCCACATAACCACTCATTAAGATGGTAGAAACTTTCGCTAAACTTAGGTGATGATCATTTATAAAAGCTAAGATGACCGCCACTGTAGAGCCGACTAGTAACGTTGGAATAGCCGGTACCTTTTTCCAGGCGAATAAGAATAAAACCGCTACTGGCAACAATGTAATCGGTGAAATCCAGAATCCTTGATGTAACGTTTGGACCATTGCATCAACCGATTGTAAATCCGCTGAACCAGATTGATGCCCCAAGAAGATATAGCCGACAATCGAAATAATAAACGCCGGAATAACAGTGTACATCATGTTTAGTATATGTTCAAAAAGGTTCACGCCACCAATTCCAGCAGCTAAGTTTGTTGTATCAGATAACGGTGAAATGTTGTTCCCTAAAAAGGCACCTGAAACAACTGCACCAGCTGTCATCGCATTGTCGAATCCAAGAATATGTCCAATACCTAGAAAGGCAATCCCCATAGTTGAAACAGTCGTAAAGGAGCTCCCTACCGTCACACCAACTAGTGCACAGACCACAAAAACGGTTGGTAAGAAGAACTTCACTGAGATAATTTTAAAACCATAGACCATAATTGTTGGAATCGTCCCAGACAAGATCCAAGTAGCAACTAAGACACCTATCAACAAGAAAATAATAATCGGAATGATCCCTGGTTTAATCCCTTCCACAATGCCTTCGTGGATCTCATCCCAAGAAAATCCTTTCCATTTGCCATAAAGCAACAACAACATGAATACAAAAAGAATCGGTATGTGAGGGGTTAATTTTTGACCAATAATTAAGTACCCGAGAATCGCTAACAAGGCAACCAAAATGCCTAAACTTTCAGCGAACGAAACAGTGGGTTTCGTTGATTTCATATGAAAACCTCCTTTTATGGAAAGCGAAAACTGAAGCAATAATCGAACTTGCTTCAGTTTCCAAACGACAATTTACTATAGTCATCAGATGAAGAGGCACTCAGCAAAATAATTGCTGGCCTTTTTATTCACCTAAATCTTCTTTTACTTCCGTTGCCCAACTTGCTTTTTTAAAGCGATTAATGATTAACGGAATCACAAACATAACAATAGTGATTAATGCAACTAAGACTGCATCAGTCACGGTTGTTGTACCTAATGTGGCGAAAATAACAATGATAACACTAAAAATTAACATTGCTGCCACTAAATAAGCTAAGCCATTACCTTTTTTACCAATTCGGTAAGGACGTAGTGTATCTGGTTGAGATTTACGTAATTTAATTAGGGAAATCGCAATCAATACATACACAATACTATAAATAATTGTTGTTGCATTTGTTAAAGTTAAGAATACAGCGTTGACATCATCCATTACCCCATAAAGTAAAGCGAATAATGAGATAACCACAGATTGTGTTAACACAACGTTACGAGAAACGCCATATTTATTTTCGCGATGGAAACCAAATTTTGGTGGCAATAAGCCATCACGAGCAACTTGAATAATTGTTTTTGATGGTCCAGTAACCCAAGCAGATAATTGTAATAACACACCTAAGAAGACCATGAAACTAAAGATATTACCAATAATTGTTGGTAAACCTAAAACGTCACAATAAAGCAAAATTGGTTGTGTAATGTTAGACAATTCCATTTTGCCATTTGGAACAATATTAGCAACAAACATTGCATTAATAACGTTTAATAAAACTAAACCAATTAATGAAATGAAAACGCCTTTTGTATAATTTTTTGTTGCATCTTTCAAACGAGGAATATAAACAGAAGACATTTCAATCCCAACAAAGATAAATGCAATCCCTGCTAGATATTTAAATGTGTCCATATTTTCTAAGTTTGGTAAAACTTTTGACCAAGAGAAGGCACCTAAATAGCCGCCAGGTGTTAAGCCTACTTTAATCATTGAAAGAAGACCTAAAACAAACATAACTAATACTGGGATGTAAACACCTAGCCAAACACCAATATTTCCGCCAACTTTCGCCATGTCAAATTTCAAGTTCAAGATTGTAATAATCCAGTAAATCACTAAGATACAACCTAATACGAACCAATGATTTTCACCTAAATGAACATTACCAAATGTATTACCTAGCAAAGGGCCTAATGTAGAAGCAACCATTACCATTCCTGGGAACATTTGCACCCATAGTAACCAAGCGACAACAAAACCCCATTTGCTACCTAAGGCAGTTTTAACCCAAAGTTGAGGGCCACCTTCTTGAGGAAGCATCGTAGATAATTCACCAGATATCAATGCGATTGGACCAGCAAAGAATAAGACCGCGAAAATTGTGTAAGAAATTAATGTCCAACCAACAGCAGCAAGTGTTGGGATACTACGTACAGTTGCACACAATGCCATTGTTAAACCGATAAAAGTACCTAATTCAATTTTTTTAACTTGTTGTTTATCCAATTTTGTACACTCCTTATAAGATTTTGGATAAGGAGCATGAATGACTGTTATACGCTGAGTAAAACAGTCATTCGACTGCCTCTTACCCAGACAAAGAATTGGTTAAGAGGTTAGCCGTCTGGTTGATTTATCTCTTAAATAAATCAATCAGACGAACGTTCCCTCATTCGGTTACCATTTCTTTTTTCCGTTTAAGATTCAATTATTTTACGTCGTAAATTTGTTCTAATTTTTCTTGTAAAGCAGCTTGAATCTTAGGAGCGTAAACATCAAATTCTTCTTTATCGTTCATGTATGGAGTCATTACAGCAGCACGTAACACAGTTACTTTACCTGCACGGTTCCATTCTTCGTCACTAAATCCTAAGCTGTTTACAAATTTTAATGGGCTGTTGCCATAATCTGGAATAGCAAAGTCAGTATGTGAAGTAATGAATTCGTTGTTGTAAATATTTCCTTTAACGTATGATGCATAGTCATATACATCATGGTTTAATTTGTTCATTGCTACTAAATCATCGTTGCCTTTTTCTTTAAACACATAGTCAACCATGTTGAAGTCTGGATGAGTTAATGTGTGGACTTCGATTTCTTTGTCGCCAACTTTGAATGTTAAATCATTCAAGAAGTTATAGAAATGATGTGAGCCTTCAATTGAAGCACCAATTAATTTACCATAACCTGCAACGTTTAAAGGTAAAACGTGATGTGCAGCCCATACAGAAGCAGCTGTTGCACCAGCTTTTGAACCTTCAAGGATATAAGCACCTAGTAACGCAGGAATATCGGCACCTTTTTCAAATACGTAAGTTGCGAAGTAAGAAATAACGTCGCGCATACGGATATCTTGGATAACGATACCACCAGCTGAATAAGGGATATAACCCATTTTATGAGGGTCAATTGTTACTGATTCTGCTAATTCGATTGCTTTATATGCATCATACACTTCTCTTGAAATGTGTTCTTTTTTCTCTTTGAAGACACCGTATTCTTCGTGAACATCTTGTAAATCTTCGTAAGGGATGAAGTTGTTGTCTTCGTCTAAGAAGATGGCACGTCCATAACCACCATAAGCAGCATCCACGTGTACATAATAGTAAATACCGTCTTTCATTAATTCATCGCGTAAAGCAATAATTTTATCGATTGAGTCAACGGCACCTTCTTCAGTAGAACCAACTACACCGACAACACCTAGCACTGGAATTTGTTCTTCTGCTAAGCCACGAACGATTTTTTCTAATTCGTTGATATCCATACGGTAGTTATGGTCAACTGGTACTGGGATAACTTGATCTAAACCGATACCGATAATATCAGCAGCTTTTAACCAAGAATAGTGTTTAGTTTGTGGAACTAACCATTTACCGATTGCTTGTAAATGTTTACCTGAACGAGCTGAATGAGCTTTGATTTCATCAATTTCATCTTCAGCTGATTCTAATAAGTCCATAATTTCTTTTGTTGGCATGTTCAATAGTTCCCAATCTGATTTGCCAGCAACTAATTCTGGTTTTACTTCTTTCATAGCAAATGGTAATGATTTAATGTTACGGGCATACCATAAGCCTTCTAAGTTAGCTAAAGAACCATCAGCAACGATGTGTCCCCAACCATTTTTGTAGCTCATCAAGTGAGCAAATTCATGTCCTACTTCTTCTTCCATTTGAGAAGTTGCTGGAGAAGATTCATAGGCAACGTTGTTCCCGTTCCATAGCATTGCAAAGTTGTAAGCTAATAGAGAAGGCATTAATGTTTCTGAGTTCATATGTCCCCAATATCTACCTGCTGTATGCCATGGAACTGAATGTGTACGCATGCGAGAAGAGATTTCATTCAATACATCTTTCATATGGTTGACAGTTTTTTCGTAGCTTTCAGATGTGCGTTCTTGAGAAGAGATAACTGGCATGTCTTGTGGCATGTAGTTTTGACGCCATCCTAAATGTTCATCTACTAAGTCGATCAACAAGTCTTTATATAATTGTCCGTTTTCGGCTTTGTCCCCAATGAATAGTGCATTAAGGTTCATTTCGCCTTTTGCTAATTTTTCGTTTTTCATACGAAAATTCCTCCTTACAAATTTTAATGAATTAGATTTTGCATTCACAACTTACACCCAAACGGCTAAAGTGTAAAGAAGAAAAATAACAATGGTTATCATAGCTCTTTAATTTTATAATTTTTTCACAAGGTGTCTTGTCAGAACCATTATATAAAAAAATAAGAGTGGGATTGTGTGTACAATCCCACTCTTATTAGGTGTATTAACGGTTTCACCACTACCTGTAAGGAGAAATAGAATTTTAACTTTGATCAAATAATCACACGTCTTCTCTTCGTGAAATTATTATCAATTTCTAATCCATTACTTTTGCTAAAAAGTAATTTTTCTTCCCTTTCCGTACAACAACGAATTTCCCATCGAAATGTTGTGTTGGATCGACTGCAAAATCTAAATCGGTAACTCGGTCACCGTTAATACTTATAGCTCCTCCGCTCACATCTTCGCGAGCTTGACGTTTTGATGGTTCGATTTCTGTGTCAACTAACCAATCTACGATGTTTTTAGCATCTTTGGTAATTTCAACAGTTGGCACATGTTCTAACCCTTGCTCGATTTCCTCAATCGTTAAGTCTTTAATATTGCCTGAGAAAAGAGCTTCTGAAATTTTTTGCGCTTCTTCTAATGCTGCATCATCGTGAACAAATCGTGTCACTTCTTCAGCTAAGCGTCTTTGTGCTTCACGTTTACCTGGTTCTTTTTCAACTTTTTCAGCTAACGCATCGATTTCTTCTTTATCTAAGAAAGTAAAGAATTTCAAGTATTTGATGACATCACGATCATCTTGGTTTAACCAGAATTGGTAGAATTCAAATGGTGAGGTTTTCTTAGGATCTAACCAGATAGCGCCACCCGCTGTTTTCCCAAATTTTGTACCATCTGCTTTTAGCATTAAAGGAATGGTTAACCCGAATACTTTGGCTTCTGGTCCTTCTTTTTTACGAATCAAATCTAATCCTGCAGTGATATTGCCCCATTGATCAGCGCCACCAATTTGCAATTGAATATTATGTTTTTTATGCAATGTGTAAAAGTCAATTGATTGAAGAATTTGGTATGTGAATTCTGTAAAGGAAATGCCACTTTCTAAACGACTAGCGACAATGTCTTTTGCCAACATCGTGTTGACATTAAAGTTTTTCCCGTAATCTCTTAAAAAATCTAATAAAGATAGTTCTGATAACCAATCGTAGTTGTTCACCATTGTTACCTCAGCATCTTTACCAAATAATTTTTTCATTTGGTTTGAAAGACTGTCCACATTATGTTGCACAGCTTCCATCGTTTGTAAAACACGTTCAGTTGTTCGTCCACTTGGGTCACCAATTGTTCCAGTTCCGCCACCAATTAAAATGTATGGGTGATGACCTGCTAATTGGAATCGTTTCATCATCATAAAAGGAATTAAATGTCCAATATGCATGCTATCTCCAGTTGGATCGACACCGCAATATAGCGAAATGCTCGTATTTTCTGTAAGTTCTCTTAGTCCTTCTTCGTTTGTTTGTTGATTGATTGCATCACGCCATGCTAGCTCGTCAATGATATTCATGTTATCACCCTCCATATTTATAATTATCTCTTTATAGGAAATCGTTCATTTAACGAAATAAACGATTAACACACTTGTTTTTACACGATATCCCGTGTTTATTTCTATGTATACACGGGTTCACGAAATTTTCTTTGGTCTGCCACGTATTCAAAAAAAGAATACAAAAAATCCCTAAGCCGTCAAAACGACTTAGGGACGAATTTCTCGTGGTACCACCCAAATTTATACATAGTTTAGTTTATTTAAAATACTATATACCTCTTAACAAATAACGCTGTTACCCGTGCCCTGTAGGCAGAAGCTCAAGAATGTAATTCGATAAATAACGTGTACTAGTTTCCAGCGCCACTAGCTTTCTGTAACAGTGGTTATTTCTCTACTGCTTTTCTGTCATTGCTTTGTATTTAACTTGTACATGTAGCATATTCCTTTTCGTTTTTTTTGTCAACACTCTTTGCTTAATTTTTTTACTTTTATAAAAGATGTCCCTTTTTCACAAAAATAAAATAACGAATTCACAATAAGATTTATTTATTTTAACAGCAACTACAGATAAAAAAATAACGAAAAAATTTAAAAAATATTCTTTAAAAATTTTTTGACTTTTTTTGTGATTTTCTATACTTTTATAAAATTCCCGAAGAAAAATGACGAACTTCGGATCAGAAGTTCGTCATTTTGTGAAAAACAGTTTTAAAGAATTGGTGAAAATAATCGTGAAATTTGTTGTTTAAAAATCAACCATTTTGACATGTCGCGAACAACTTCTGGAGTCATTGTTGTACATTTTTTTCGATCTTCTAAGAAAATTGCTTCTAATTGATCAATGATTTTTTTATCATATAACACAGCATTTGCTTCAAAGTTTAATTTGTAACTTCGGATATCTTGATTGGCTGAACCAACTGTGCAGACTTCATCATCCATAATCATTGTTTTCGCATGTAAGAAACCACCGTTATAAATTAAAATTTCAATATTTTCTTTCATCAATAAGCGGCCGTAATACTGTGTTGCTCGATAAATAAACGGATGGTCGGGCTTATCTGGAATCATAATTTTAACATCTACTCCTGAAGCCGCAGCAACCTTTAAAGCAGCCAAGACACTATCATCAGGAACTAAATACGGCGTTTGAATCCAGACTCTTTTCTTGGCAGAAGTAATCAATTTAATAAAGGCCAATTTAATTTGTTCACGGTCACTGTTAGGACCACTGGCAATCATCTGAATGGATGTATTTGCCTCTGGCACCAATGCTTCAAGTTTAAAGAAATAATCCAATTGATACGCCACACGATTTTTCTCGGGGGAAGAGACGTTCCAATCCATTAAAAAACGCATTTGCAGTAATGAGGCTGCTGGCCCTTGAATCCGTAAATGCGTATCCCGCCAATAGCCAAACTTTTTAGTCGTTCCGGCATATTGATCGGCAACATTAAAGCCGCCAATGTAGCCTACTTTTCCGTCAATAACAACAATTTTCCGGTGATCATGATAATTCAAACGAAACTTCAAAAGTGCTTTTTGAGAAGTAATAAATGTTTGGACAAAACCGCCGTTTTTTTTCAATTCATTCAAATGATGAACCTTGGTGCCCTTTGAGCCAAAGGCATCGTAAAGCAACCGCACTTCAACCCCTTCAGCCGCCTTTTCTTCTAATAAGTTCAAAATTTTGGTGCCGATATGATCCGTTACAAAGGCATAATATTCAATATGAATGGAGTGCTGAGCTTTTTTTATGTCCGCCATCAACGCATTGAATTTTTCCGTACCATCCGTAAAAATTTCAACATCATTTTTCTTAGTCAGAGGCATCCTATTTAATGAGGAAAAAAAGTCTGTAAACTGTTGTTGCTCCTCCGTCGGCATCTTTTGACTATAAAGTTCAAAACTTTCTTCTTGGAAATTCTGAAAATTCTCTAATTCCCGCAAATCACTTTGTTGCAAATAAAATTTCTTTTTGTCGGTTAAACCGCGCCCAAAGAATAAATATAAGAAAAAACCAAAAACGGGTAGAGCAATCAGTACGAGTAGCCATGCCCAAATTGCTGCTACATCTCGAGGTTTTAACAAAATGGTAATTCCCGCAATAATTGCATTAATAAAATAAATAACTGTTAAGACACTAAGAATCAATTGTCTTCCTCCTTTATTTGTTACGTTTTAGTATACCATCAATTACGGATTTGGAATATCTTTTCTTTAGCTGCTTCTGTCTCAAAAAATAAAAAGAGCCCCCATCCTAGTTAGTGATACTAGAATGAGGGGTTCTTTTTGATGTTTGTTTGAAAGTCTTTTAACTTAATTTCGTGTAAATGGACCTTTAGGAGCAATCAATTCTAAATTTGTACCATCTGGATCGGTAAAGTAAGCAACCCCTGTACCAAAACCGCTCTTCAAGCCATCTTCTTCTTGGAATGTAATCGGCTCTCCATCAGGTTCTACGCCAATCGCTCTTAAACGTGCAACAGCTGCATCAATATCTTCCACTTCGAAACACATATGCATTGCACTAATTTGTTCGTTGGAATAAGAAGCTTTTTCTGATTTTGGTTTAACATATTCTAATAAATCAATATTGATGTTTTCTAGATGCACATTGGCATACTTGATTAATGTATCATCTAACCCTTGTGTTTGGGCCATCCGTTTTCCACCAATTTCATCACGATTTGCGATTTTTGTTCCTGTTAATGCTTCATAAAACTTCACTGATTCATCCAAATTACTGACTGTAATCCCCACGTGGTTGACTACTGAAAAACCTTTAACTGCTTCACTCATTGTATCTCCTCCTAGTTAATTTTTAGAAATCAAACGTGTCTGGATCTGGTCCCACACGTAACGATTCATTCAATTGGTTGATTTGTGCCATTTCTTCTGCACTTAGTTCAAAATCAAAGACCGCTGCATTGCTAATCATCCGTTCTTTGTGGACAGATTTCACGGCTAATAAGATATCTTGTTGAATATCCCAACGTAAAATCACTTGGGCTGCTGATTTATTATGGTTCTCAGCAATCGCCAAAATGGTTTCATTAGATAATAATTGGCCTTGCATCAATGGTGACCAAGCTTGGACTTTGATATCATGTTTTTCACAGAAATCACGCACTTCTTTTTGATCCAATTTTGGATGTAGTTCCACTTGGTTAATTACCGGAACAACTTTTGCATAAGAAAGTAAATCTTCTAAATGATGAACTTGGAAGTTGCTGACACCAATTGCTTTCACTTTTCCTTCGGCGTATAAAGTTTCTAAAGCTTGCCATGATTCTTTGTAAGAATTATTTCCTGGCCAATGAATTAAATACAAATCTAAATAATCTAAACCTAAACGTTCCAAACTATCATTGAAAGCTTGAATTGTTTCATCATAGGAAATATGTGCGTTCCAAACTTTCGAAGTAACAAATAAGTCCTCACGGTTCAAACCAGTTGCCGCTAAGCCTGCTTTAATTCCCGCTCCTGTGCCAGATTCATTGCCATAGATTTGCGCTGTATCGATTAAACGATAATCATTGATAATCCCTTCTTCGACCACTTTTGCTGTCTCTTCATCTGGTATTTGGAATACCCCGAGACCCATTCCTGGAATTTTAGTGCCGTTGTTTAATGTTACTGTATCTGCTAGTGATGTAATCATTTGATTCGCTCCTTTAACGTTTTCTGATATCATCATATACCGTGCCGTACATGCTGTATAGTACGTACTTTTTCGTTTCATAGGAACCAAAAAGTGCGCTTTTTGTTAAATTCGCTTTTTTAGCCTAAAAAATTTTTAACTTTTTTTATATAACATACTTTTTCTCTCTTCTAAGCGTAGCATTCTTTAAATGATTTAACTAGTGTATCCCTCACGACACACGACATTTTATGCAAAAAAAGAGAACGCGTACTCCGTCTTCGAAACGTCCTAAGACGCCGACAGAATACCGTTCTCGTGGGTTTGGCACCCAATGGGGGCATAGGGATTCGAACCCTAGACCCTCTGATTAAGAGTCATTAATGTCAATTTTTAAATAAAATTAATATACCTCTTTTAGTATTAAACTATCACTCTTTATCTTATGATAGGTCAATGTTTTTTTGTATTATCAGAGATATATTAACACCAAATGATATTAATTGAAAAAGGTAAGGAAAGAAAAAAATAAAGAAAAATTTGGAAAAAATATTGGCAAAAATTTTGACTAATTTATCTTAAATATAACAAAATCATGTCGATAACTTAATAATGTCGACATTTTTTATAGAAAAATAAAAAACAGGTTCTTGATATGATAAGAAACAAAAATGTTGGTTGAAAGTTGCTTTTTGGCAAACTTAATAACGACAAAAACAGCACAAGAAACAACTATTTCTCAACTTTCTACTGCCTCAAATGAAGTATTAGTACATTTTATAAGCCATCAAAGAAGAAATTGCTCCAATAGAGGAATGATGTTTAGTTCCCTTTTTCATATATTAGTTGTTTGGCATAGCCATCTCTAAACTATAAACTGTCAATTGACAAGAGTAAAATACGCTATATTTCCTTGGCAATTGGTAGGTTATGGTTTAAATTATACTCACTGAATGACTGATATACGATTAGAAACGTTTGACCAGTCACTTTAGATAATCGCTATACAACTATTATTTTATATTCCCTCTTCTGATAGTTCTTCAGCTTCATTATTTTTTTCAAAAAGCACAATATTACTTTTTCCAACTTTTACCACTGATTTGGCAAGTTCAAACGGCTCAATACCAGAATTCCGCATCATCAATCCTTAATAAACATTGTATTATGCGAATCACACTCCTTCGGTTGAAGCCACTCTGCTTTGTTGACATAACTGTAACAACCACTATCAGATATCAAATCATCACCCTGTAATTGTAGCGTAAAACTCCCTGTAGAAACATGACCATGTGAGCTTCCATACAATCCATTAAAAAGCGTAAAATAAATATCCTCTGTTTTATAAAACATTAAACCACTTGATTCACCACGAAAAAAGTTTCTCTGGCTGCAGTGTTTTCCAAGTTCTTTCTTCATATTACGATAGCTATCATATACATATCGAAAATTGACATGATCGCTATCGTTGATAGGATTCAGAACATCTTGATTATCCGCTATATAGTAGGTAGATAAGATAGGTATCTTCAATTTCGTTCGAAGATCCAATGGCAATGATATTTCAAGATATTCAGAAATCTGTAATAGATATACATACGTCATCAAAACTTCATATTGATACAATGCGCTCTGTTCCTAATGAATGCCATCTGAATAAAATTGTAAGTCAGTTGCTCAGTTAACCGGTCCCATATTAGTTTACTCTGTTCACTAGTTCTGGAAGAAATAGATCCATAGCAGCCATTCCACCAGTTACCAATACTCCCCAATTACTAAGTCTGTACTTATCGATATAGCTCCTCTCCAAATACTCGAGATGAACCAGCAAAGCGTTTCGCAACACTTTATCAATTCCCAATTGTTTATAATCAGCAATAGAAATATAAGTCAAACTCTTCAGCCAGTTCATCACTCGAATTCCAACATCAAGGGGTCGCCAAACATTCCTATTAGTAGAATTTGGTTCGCCTTCCTCTTGAATAAAATCAAGAAGCAGACTGCGCCATTTTTGTAAATAGCATTTTTCTTTTGTTAACGCGTATGCCTGTGATAAATCTAGAAGAAAACTTTGTCGACTCAACATAAAGAGCCATTCTGGGTCATCTCCAGGATATCGATTCCATGTATATTCTTTTAGAGAATACGGAATAGAACAGGCTTCCATATCCATCGCATCATTGTAAATAATCTGATCTTTTAATAGAAAATAAGTACGTTCAAAAAGTGGTTCCAAAAGTTTTGAATGTTTTTCCAAATATCCTGAAAGCCAATCTTGCTGATAAAACTTTAGTTGATAGTTTTCGATTTTTTGAAGATTCATCGTGTTCTCGCTTTCAAATTTTATTTCCGTTAACTGAAAAAATATTATGCCCATCACTCAGAAAACTTATAAATAAGGAAACAAGGTTTACTCGAAATCGAAAACCCTGCCCCTTACTACGCTCACTTACTATGCTAAAATCCCTAAGACAGAGGCTAGAATCCCAATCACAAATAAAAAAAATTAATAATTGATACGTGTTCCATTTTCTTTTCTTGATCAAATAAAAAACTAAAATAGTTAAAATGACTGGAAGCATTTTGGGCGTAATCTTATCTAAAATATCTTGAATAGCAATTACTTGTTTTTCACCAGATTCTACATTATGTGAATACTTAATGGCGATATTTGCCTTAACAAAAGAAGTAGCTAATGCCGCAATAACAGTCACTCCGACAATATTTGCTGCTGAAGAAATTTTACCAATTTTATCACTTAAGGTTTCGATCACACTCGTTCCAAGTTTAAATCCTAAATATCCCATTAATAATTTGATGACTAGCATTGAGATTAACATCGATAACCAAAAACCCATCGGAGCAAATCCCAGACCGTCCATCGCTAATCCTGCAAATATTGTTGAAAATAAGGGGGCAATCCCAAATTAAGCAATCGAGTCTCCGATTCCTGATAGGGGTCCCATAAGTGCCATCTTAATGCTGCGTGTATCTGAGACACTTTGATCATTATCATACATCGCCAACTGCATGCTGGTAATAAATGGCAACATTTGTGGATTCGTGTTATAAAATTCTAAGTTTGCGCTTGCCGTCTCTTTCAGTTTTTCTGGTTCATCTTTATAAATTTTCTTCAGCGCTGGCATTATTGTGTATAAATAGCTGACACCTTGATAAAATGTCTTCATTCTCTGTAAAATTGGAAACAATTAAAGATTTGAATACAGAAATGTATTTGTCAGACCCTTCTTCACCTAAGATTTCATATAGAGTTATTGTTTTCATTGTTCTTGTTCCTTTTATTTTTGTTATTTTTAACGCTAACTAAGAGGGAAATTCCCTCTTAGTAATAACTGCTTTCATAAACCAGTTGATTATCATAGCGGTAAAATGTATCCCAACTGCGATTACCGTATAATTTATTGGGATATAAGGCTGGATTAATTTGTTTTCTAACAATGCTGTCTTTGATTCGTGCAAGTGGATAATCGATAAATTGATTTGGTATTGGCATAGTTTCTCCACTCATAGAAGTATATGTTTTTACAGTTTGCTTTTTGATGGGGCGAAACCATGCTGTTTTTTCGGTTAATTTAATAATTTGCCAAAAAGTAACGTTGGTTTGTTCATAGCCCCAACTACTATTTTCGGCAGCAAGTTGTCTCCGAGGTGGACGACCTTTTGGGAGATTTCAATTTCTTTTTGTTTCTATTCACCTCACTTTTTTTGTTTTTGGTAGGTCATTTTCGTATAACTAAGCGTTCGTCGGCGTGCTTTGGGTTCACAACGTGTGGTAGGTGAAAACAAGGGATTGCTGTAGAAAAAGTTTTTTATGAAATGGGCAAAAAAGTTTTTTCGCCCATTGTTTTGTCCTACCATTCGTTGTAAAAACATTGTCGCCGATGATCGCTTAGATTGGGTATACGAAAGTGACCAACAAAAAAGTATTGGAATAAAAAGAAATCACACTGAAATCTCCCAAAAGGACAAGATGGTTTTAATAAAAAACTTTCTTTTAATACATTTGTTAATTTGATAATGTGATGATATAAAATAGTTTAATGAGGTGTTTATATGAAGAAAAAAGGGATTCCTTATTGTCCAAAACCTAGAAATACTTTTGAAAGGGGTTTATTTAAATATTTTGAAGGCAAAAAAGGACAAGACCTAAAAGAGGAGAATCAAAAAAAGAAGTCTAAGAAAAAAGTGAGTACGTTTTTTAGAAAGAATAAAACTGGAACGTAAAGATTTTCAAGTAATCTGTATCCCGTATCTTTTATATTTAAAGAGGTTGTTTTTCTATAAATCGTTGTAAAGAATAACTAAGTTTTAGTATTTTTTTCACAAATATTTATATTATAATATTTCTTTTTAATAAAAAGATTGTTTTTAAGCTAATTCTTATATGTGTTTTATTGAACTAACTCTTGACAGATAATCAAAAAGAATTTATAGTTGTTACCGTAGTAGCTACTAAAAATAAAAGTGAGGATTAATCAATGGAAACGATTATTCAAATCATGAAAAAATATGATTTTTCAGAGATGGAAACAAGAGTGTATACCACCCTATTAGAAAAAGGTAATCTTACAGGATATGAAGTAAGTAAAATCTCAGGTGTGCCACGCTCGAAAGTATATAACATTTTGGAAAAACTATTAAAAAAGAATTTGATTGTCGTCAATAAATCAGAACCTAAACTTTATCATGCCATCTCGGCAAATGAGTTTTTAGAGAAATTAGAAAAAAGTGTTAAAAATGATCTTTCTTTTCTTACCAAGAATTTAGGGATGATAAAAGAAAAAGATGAAGAAGACATGCTGTGGAAAGTTGATGGCATCGAGTATGTTCTGGATAAAGCAGAGCATTTGGTGAAAAACGCAAAAGAAAGTTTGCTCATCCAAGTTTGGCATGAGAATCTCACGGATTCACTGCTAAAGGCGTTGCAGCAGGCCGAAAAAAGAGTCGATAAATTTGTACTGATTTTATTCAGTTCTACCCATGAATATGATCTTCCCTTAGAAAAGTATTACATTCATGGTTTTGAAACAGACAAACTCGCTGACTTTGGGGCAAGATGGATCAACATCGTCGCTGATGAGCAAGAAGTCGTGTTTGGCACCATTAATGAAGAACTGCAATCAACCGATGTCACTTGGACAAAAAACCACGCCATGGTCAATCTAGCAAAAGAATATGTCAAACATGATGCATATACACTAAAAGTGATTGCAGAATCTTCTGAAGAACTTAAAGCAAAATATGGTGAGGACTTTGAGGGAATCAGAAAGATTTACTAGTAGGAGGAAATTTTTATGATTCGGAATATTTTGCTGGCACTAATTGTCGCAATCAATCTATATTTTATTATTTACTTTCTAAGAGACCTTTTCAAAAACAAACAAAATTTCAAAGAAGAACCAGGGGATATGCGTCTGTTGCCCTTCACGTCATTTATCACCTTCTTTCTTTCAACATTTGGCGTTTCCGACTTTGCTATCGGAACCGTCCTTTATCCAAAGTTGAAATGGGTCAGCATGAAAAAACTACCCGGAACGTTGAATACCCAATGTGTAGTACCGGTAGCCGTCATGGCATTGTCTTATATCACTGCTATCAACGTAGGGATCAAGACATTAGCTGTTTGTATTATCTGCCAAATTATCGGTGCATATTTAGGACCAAGATTTGTCGTGAAGTTACCAGAGAAAACGATCAAACTGTTTGTCGGCATAGGATTGGTCATTGCTGCATTCTTAATTTTTATGGGACAAATGAATTGGATTCCCTCAAACGGAACAGCCAGTGAATTGTATGGCGGAAAATTAATCTTGGCAGGATTTTTACTCTTTGTCTATGGCGCATTGAACAATATCGGCATTGGTTCTTATGCGTTAACAATGGTAACTGTCTACTTGCTAGGCTTGAATCCAGTTGCAGCCTTTCCTATTATGATGGGGGCTTGTACATTCTCAGTACCGATCGGCAGTGTTCAATTCATTAAATTTGATGAATACAGCAGAAAAATCACACTTTTCACTTCAACCTTCGGTGTATTAGGGGTATTGGTCGCTGTATTCCTAGTCAAATCTTTAGATACCTATATTCTGAAATGGATCGTGATTTTGGTCTTACTATACAGTGCATATACGATGTTGAGCAGTCAATTAAAAAAAGCTACAGCAACTAATTAAGGAGCGATTCAAATGTTATTTCTTAAAAAAGAAGATATTATCAAAAGTTTTTCAATGAGAGAAGCCATCGATGCGGACAAAAAAGCATTGTCATTGTATTCAGCAGGAAAGGCAAGTGTGCCTCTTCGCACCAATATCGATGTGCCAAAAAGCAACGGACAAAGCTTATATATGCCAGCTTATGTAGAAGGTGGCGAAGGCGCGCTAGGTGTCAAAATCGTTTCCGTGTATCCTGAAAACATCAAGAAAAACTTACCAAGTGTACCAGCAACGATGATCGTATTGGATCCAGAAACGGGTATGGTATCCGCTTGTTTAGATGGTACTTATTTGACACAATTAAGAACAGGCGCTGTTCAAGGAGCAGCAACAGAACTTCTTGCAAAAGAAGATGCTAAAATCGGCGCGCTGATTGGAACCGGCGGACAAGCACAGTCACAATTAGAAGCAATGTTGACCGTTCGTAAATTAGAAGAAGTTCGGATTTTTGATATTGATTTTGAGCGTGCCAGCCAATTTGCTGAAGAAATGATGCAACAATTTTCTGTAACGATGCGCCCAACAAAAACCAATCAAGAATGCGTTGAAGGAGCAGACATCATCACAAGTGTGACCACTTCAAAACGTGCGACATTCTCTGCTGAGTGGGTCAAAAAAGGTGCGCACATCAATGGAGTCGGTGCTTACACACCGGAAATGTGTGAAATTCCACGAGAAATAATCAAAGCCGCAGATATTGTTATTTTTGATACCATGGACGGTGTTCTAAAAGAAGCTGGGGACTTCATTTCACCGCTGCAAGATGGGTATATTCAAAGAGACAGCTATCATGGGGAACTAGGCCAACTGATCAATGAAGAATTGGTCGGTCGGACAAGTGGAGAACAAATCACGATCTTCAAAACAGTTGGTTCGGCTGTATTAGATGTGGTAGTTGCGACAGAAATCGTTAAGAAAGCTAAAGAAAATAATTTGGGAAAATTGATTTATTAAATAAAAAGACCGGAAGTAAACCTTTAATTAATACATTTACAAAAAGAGAACAAAAAAGACTGTAATCAAAATGCGATTACAGCCTTTTTTTGTTTTATTTGGGAGGAGATAGATCGTGTTTATGACTGTATCGGACCATTTAAAGGTACTTGGTTTTGTCCCTTTATCCAGTAGAGGGAAGTATCAATTGTATTTGTTGGATTTACCACCCTAGCTTTTCACTGGTGATTGAAGGAACATACGATAAAAAAAGTGGTAAATATTTTTATGATTTCTATTCTATGAAACTTGATCCTAAAACAAAGAAAAGTAAGCAGCACCGGATTTATTGTACGCATGTTCCTGTAAAAGTAATGTATCGCCGTGTGAGAAATTATTTATAATTCTTACGTAAAAAACAGCAATCAAGGAACAGAACAAATGCATAATGAGGAATATCAAGTGAAATTTTTATCAGTTGTGCTCTGTGGTGTTGTGTATTGTCATTAGTTCAATGTGTATTAACAGGGAGGAAAAAGCAAATGAATTTTTTTCAAAATGTGTTTACCGATTTTGTTGGGGATTTTAAGTATTTGATTATGTTGGCGATGCTTGATGGTGCGGCCTATATTGCCTTTGAACGGAAAGCAAGCAAAGCCATTCCATTGATTCTTGTGCTGGCAGTAGCTGTTTGGTTAGTTGGAGATACGTCTGACGTATTCAATTGGATTTTGGATCGCATGCGGTCATGGGGGCGATAAAATGAGCGATATACGCAATTGGACAAAGATTTGGTATATAGAGCGAGTGTTTTATAAATTGTGGGATAGGGTCGCGTTACCTCGTCCCGTAACACAAACATTTGCGATATGGTTTGGGATTAGCTTTTTTGGGGGGATTTTTCGAATTTTTCCATTTGTTATGGAACATACGATTACTCGACAAATTTTTTGTCCGTGGTTATTTGCTTTTTTAATGACACGAAAACAATTTCAAAGTTTGTCTTCTCATATTTCTTCTCATATTTTTCATCACACTCATATTTCTTGGCTTGCTGAAAAGGGTTATCCTTTGAAAGCGATCATGGATTGAGTTGGCCATGAGGATTCTATGATAATAAATCAAATATATATACACGTAATATGATTTGTCAAATTAAGTTAGAATAAAATGC
>NZ_KV805537.1:0-14811 GCF_001811595.1 Enterococcus sp. HMSC078F03
ACAATTTATTTACACAAAATTATTGACGCTCCCAACTGATTTTGATAAAACCAAAGATATACTTTTTAATTAATCATACAGAGAAATGAGGGACTATATGAAAAAATTTAAATTTACATTATTTAGCTTGTTGGTAATTATTTTTAGTGGTCTATTAATTCAAAGATTTAGCGGTTACTTTTATACTACACCTGTTGGTATTGTAAAATCAGTAAAAATAATTGACAGCGAACAATTACTAACAGTTAAACTAGTAAATAATACAAAAAAAACTGTTGTTGTAAAAGTAAAATTTAATGGAAATGAAAGTACCAATCCAGTATTTAATAAAAATAATCAAATATTATTAGATAATTCCACTAAAAAGTGGGAATTTATTTCTCTAAAAAGAGATGGCTATACTTTTATTTTAGTAGTTAGTTTTGTTTCATTAGTCTTAGGTATCGCTGGAAAAAAAGGATTTTTTTCTTTAGTTGGTATTTTATTCAATATAATCTTTCTTTTTTTCTTGCTTTGGATAAATCAGCGAAACAGATCCATAAACTTACTATTGCTAATATCAATCTATACAATAATTGCTATTATTATATCAACTGGTACTCTCTACGGACTAAAAAAAATTGATTTAAGGAAGGTTTTAGCGACAATATTTAGTGTTTTTCTATCTTATTTTATTACCACAATTACTATGAAATTATTAAACGATCAAGGACTGCGCTATGAAGAAATGCAATTTTTAACTAGACCTTATCGAACTGTTTTTCTTGCCAGCTTAATGTTAGGAGGAATTGGAGCAGCACTAGACAATGTTGTTGTTATAATTTCAAGTTTAGATCAACTTGTAAGACATACTCCTGAGATAAATACAAAAGAATTAATAGAATCAGGAAAGAATATCGCTTCAGATACCACTACTTCGATGATTAATGTTTTGTTATTTGCCTATCTAAGTAGTGCAACGCCTTTTTTTATTTTCTATTTAGCTAATGGATGGGATTTTGTTGAGACATTCAAAATGCATCTTTCATTGGAAATAATGAGATTTTTATGTGGAGGACTTGCCATCTTGTTCACTATCCCAAGTTCATTTCTATTTTTTCTTTTATTTAAAAAAATAAAAAAAGAAGGGGAAAACAGATGAATGTAATTAGTTTATTAGTCATTATTTTTATCTTTATTTCAATTATCATATTTAAAAATAATTCTTTCTACTTTATTTCAGGATTATTTTTGAATATAGTCATTTTTATTGGCTATCTAATAGCTATATCGCTTCATATTTCTGTATATTTGGTAACCTTTGTATCTTTTTTACTAATGACGATAGTAATTCTTTATTGGATAAATGGACGTAATGCTAAAACAAAATTGGCTTTTATCTGTGTTATATTTTTTTTAGTTACTTTTACTATTGTGTCACTACCATTAATCACTGCTCTTAAGACACAAGGATTTTCTTCTGAAGAATTAATTGAATTAGCTAATTTTGATTTAAATGTTGATATCCCTTTTTCTGAACTAAACGTCTCAATTATTTTAATTAGTTTTTCTGGTGCCGTTATTGACGGAAGTATGGCTATTTGTAGTTCTACTTACGAAATATATACGAAGAACCCAGAGTTAACTTTTAAAGAACTATTTAATTCTAGTTTTAACGTAGTAATTGAGGTATTAAATTCGACTATATACACTCTCTTATTTGCTTTTATAGCATCTAATTTTGCATTAGTAATTTACTTACAGGATTTAAACTATTCATTTTTAGAATTAATTAATTCCAAAATTTTTGTAGGGGAACTATTAGTAAGTATTTTAACTGGTTGTGCAGGAATTTTAATTTTACCTTTGTCCTGTTTACTAGGTAGCTGGATATTAAAAAAAAGATTCCACACTTTGTATTGAAACCCAAAAGCTAGGCCGAATACCTTTTATAGAAATATATTTGGTATTTTTATACAATTAACCGTTCACTTATATTGAACAAAATTGCAGCCAAGTTTTGTTTTGATTTATTGGTGATTGAAATAATTAAATCCATTTGTTATGTAAGTCTTGATTAGTGTGAAAAAACACCCTCTAATCCAGTCCGCTCTTTTTCAAATACTTAAATAAAAGAATCCACAACTAATTTATCTGTTATTCTATGTAATATACTCAACAAAATTCACAGTAACTTAACTATGACTTTTCAGTAAAAATCAATTGTGCATACTGATACAGTAAGTTTAAACTTTTATTGTAATAGTATAATTCTTAATTTGTATTTTTTACTTCTATTCCTAATTGATTTATTCAAAATTATCACAAAATCGTAAAAGTTAAAATTGCATATTCTAACACAAGAAAATCAAAAAAAGATTTTCTTGTGTTAATATTTTTGAATATACTAAAGTTCCGATAAGTAGAAAACACCCTACTGATTTATATAATAGTAGGGTGTTTTGTTAATATAATTTACTTAAATTCTATAACTCACAGTCTATAATCACCTTTTATTCATTTAATTTTAATCCGATAACATACTTAACTCTACGTCAAAGTATAATTTTACCACATGAATCACCATATATAGTTGTATAACTATTTAAGATGACTTCATTAACTTGTTCAGGTTTAGTAAAAACAACTATGACAGATGGATCTTTTCCTGCTTGTTTAATTTGATCAAAATCAACTTCGGCTAATAATGTTTCGGTAGTAACCTTCTCTCCTGCATTAACAAAAATTGAAAAAGGTTTACCCTCCAATTCAACTGTATCTATACCAATATGAATTAAATACTCAATATCTGCATCGCTTTTTATACTAATTGCATGCTTTGTTGGAAAAACAGCTTCAATTCGTCCAGTCAAAGGAGCATATATTTTGTTACCTTCGGGAACAACTGCAAATCCTTCTCCAAGTACTTTTTTTGAAAATATTGGATCATTTACTTCTGAAATAGGAATAATCCTCCCTGAACAAGGAGCAGTAATGGAAATTCCTTCTTGTTTTTTATTTTTAAATAGATTAAACATAAGATATCTCCTAATTCTCAATTTCTAAAATTTGATTAATTTCTTGACTAAGTAAATCAGCTTTACCGCCAAAAACTGCCTGAATACCACCATTCACTTCAAAAACAGCGGTAGCACCTAGTTGTTTAATAGTTTCTTTGTCAACCATTCGGCCATCTACAACAGCTACACGTAAACGAGTAGCACAAGCTTCAACGGATTCAATATTGGTTTTACTACCAAGAGCTTTAATGATTATTTGAGCTTCATCATTTAATGATGTTTTTTTATTTAATTTATTTTCAGCAGTCGTTGGCAACTCTTCTCCCATTCCAGGAATAGCTACTTTAAATTTCTTAATGAAGAAAGTAAATACGCAGAAATAAACAATTGCCCAAGCAATTCCGAAAGGAATTAATTTCAGCCAATTTGTCTTATCGTTTCCTTGGAGTACACCAAATAATAAGAAATCAATTAATCCACCAGAAAATGAATTTCCTACTCGGATATTTAAAATATCAGCAAAATAAAAAGATAGACCATCTAAGAATGCATGAATTATATATAACCATGGGGCTACAAATAAAAACATATATTCAACTGGTTCAGTAATCCCTGTTAAAAATGAAGTCAAGCCACCACTAAAATAAAGTCCACCATTCTTTTTACGATTTTGTTTAGGTATAGCACGATACATAGCATAACAAGCTGCTGGTAAACCAAACATCATTGTCGCGAATCTACCTGCAAAGAAACGAGTACCATAAGTAAATAGTCCTGTATGGTTTGGATCAGCTAGTTGCGCAAAGAAAATATTTTGTGCACCAGAAACAGTAACTCCAGCTACACTTTCTGTACCTCCTAAAGACGTATACCAAAAAAGTGGATAAATAGTATGATGTAATCCTACTGCGCCAGTCAAACGAAGTAAAAATCCATACAAAAAAGTACCTAGACTTCCCATTTGTGCAATATGTTCTCCAACTACTGCTAATCCATTTTGAATTGGTGGCCAAATTAAATAAAAGAAAGAACCGATAATAATTGCCGCTAAACTAGAAATGATTGGAATAAAACGCGATCCGCCAAAAAAGCCCAAAAATTGCGGTAGTTCAATTTTCCGATATCGATTGTGTAGAAATGCAACAGTTCCGCCAATTATAATAGATCCAACAACACCAGTATCAAGAGTTGCATCTTTAGCAGAAAATAACGCAAGAAAGCCGCTGATCGTTGCTGTATACACTAAGTAAGATACTCCACCGGCTAGACCTGCTGTTCCTTTATCCCCGTTTGCTAACCCTACAGCAATACCTATAGCAAAAATCAATGCTAAATTAGTAAAGACAGCATTTCCTGCATAACTCATAATACTTAATACTGTATGGATCCATGGCTGTTCTAAAATTGGATACGCATTCATTGCACTTTCATTTGTTAAAGCACCACCAAGGCCTAAAAGTAAACCTGCTACTGGTAAGATTGCAATCGGTAACATAAATGCGCGACCTAATTGTGAAAACTTCTTAAACATCTTTTTCCTCCTTATTCAATGCATCGACAAATCTTTTAGCAATTTCTTGTGGTCGTGTAATTGCACCACCAACGACAATTCCTGCAACACCCAGCTTTTTAATTTGTCTTGCTTGTTCAGGTGTATGAATTTTCCCTTCAGCAATAACACAAATATTTTCTTGTACTAATTGTTTAATTAATTTCATATCTGGGCCATTTTGTTTTTTGCTCTCCTTTGTATAGCCACTTAAGGTTGTACCAACAAAATCCACACCAGCTTGATAAGCATTCTTTCCTTCCTCAAAAGTAGAAATATCAGCCATTAATAGTTGTTGAGGATACTTTTTCTTTACTTTTTCTATAAAAGTATTAATAGATAATCCGTCATGACGTTTACGTAAAGTACAGTCCAAAGCAATTACCTCCACACCAATTGCAACTAATTCATCTACTTCTCTCATAGTTGCTGTAATAAATGGCTCTTCAGGAGGATAATCTCTTTTTATTATGCCAATAATCGGTAAAGAAACTTTCTCTTTGATTTCCTTAATATCTCGAACAGAATTTGCACGTATACCAACAGCTCCAGCATTTTTAGCTGCTAATGCAAAATATGGCATTAAACCTCCTTCCTCTGTATAAAATGGTTCACCAGGTAGCGCCTGACACGAAACAATTAAACCGCCTGAAATTACTTCTAAGAATTTTGCTTTGTTCAAACTCCACAAACCTCCACTTTTATATTTTTTAGGATTTTTACTCCAAAAAAAAGTTTAGCATCCGCTTACATTGTTGTCAAGAAAAATGGAGAATTTTGGAGTTTTTTAATTTTTATAGTGTATAATAAACAAAAATTACATTCTAGAGGAGATTTTATGAATTACATTTATTTAATTAATGAACATTATCCCTTATTAACAAAATCGGAACGAAAAGTTGCTGATTTTATTCTTAACTCTGGAGAATCTATTATTTACAGTACTATGAATGATATTAAAACAAAAGCGAATGTTGGCGATGCAACAATCATTCGCTTTTGTCAAAAACTTGGATTTTCTGGTTTTTCTGATCTAAAAATTGAAATTGCTAAAGAAGATTTTAGCAAAAAAAAAGAACAACCATCTAGTGGTAAATACCACGATGAAGTTGCTAAAAGTTTGATTGAAGTACTTCAGTCTACTTCTTGTTTAATTAATGAAGAAAAATTAACAAAAGCAATCCAACTTATTAATCAAGCAAGCAGCCTATATATTTTTGGTGTAGGATCTAGTGGAAATACTAGTCTTGATTTGGAAAGTATGTTTTTGAGGGTAGGAATACAAGCTAAAGCTGTATTAGATCCTCATTATCAAGCTCAAGTTGCTTCTTTGTTAACAGATAGAGATTTAGTTATTATCTTTTCTTTATCTGGAAAAACAAAAGATACTTATGACTCATTAAAAATTGCAAAAAATAATGGAGCAAAAATACTTGCTATAACGAATTATATTCATTCACCAATAGGAAAATCTGCAGATTTAGTTTTACAAACAGCAATCGAAGAATTTTTAAATGGTGGTTCTTTAGCTGGAAAAATTTCACAACTTTATATTTGTGATTTGTTAGTACATGAATATGAACAAAATAACAAGATTAATTCATTGGATTTAAGAGAAAAAGTCTTACGTTCAATTATTGATAAAAGAATTGAGTGATAATTTAGAATTAGTTATTAAAAAAGCAACAAGATTATACTACATAAACAATATGTAATATGTATCTTGTTGCCTCTATTTATTTAGCATTATTCCTCAAATTATTTTGATAGATATCCTACAATATAATAAGCTCACTATACTATTTGTCTTAATAATAGGGGGTATATGGACATAAAAACGAATCGTTTTTTTATTTTGTATACGGTTAGCCGAGAAAGTTCATTTTCTGTTAGTTATATAAGATAGCATTAAACAACCACCACTTAATAACAATAAATAAATAATCAAAGCCTGTATTCTATGAAAACTAGAAATCAAAGAAAAAATACTCATAACCAATGGCGCCATCATCACCAAGATAGAATTAATTAACCCAACAGAAATAGCTAATTGTTGGGAATCTACAGAAGTCATTAACCAGCCAGACAATTTGGGCGTACTTACACCAACCAAAAAGCCAATAATGGCCAATCCACTCAAAATAACAACAAAATTCTCATAAAAACAACTAATTAGAAAAATGATAATAAAAAGATTCAAGCATAAAACAACAGTAGCTAACTGAACTTTTTTAAATAAAGGTACTCCAAACAGACTCCCCATGGCTAAAGAAAGTGTTAGTACTGCTCCAGTTAACGCAACGGTAAAGCTATAGTTACCAATGATCATTTTTGTTTTTTCTACGAATATGATTTGTAATAACGGTAAAAATGCAGCCAATAAGCCATTGATAATTCCCACTTGAAAAACCATTTGAAATAGCTTGGGTTGATATCTGATTTGATTGATTGCCTTTTTCAAAGAATGCCAATACGATTGTCTTTCTATTTGCTTCCTTGCGCCATCTTCTTCATTTGTTGCAACAGAAGAGGTATCCATAGATTTTTGAATAAACAAAAAAATCACACTGACTAAGAAAAAACTTATTGCATTAAGATACGCTAGTCCAGAGTATGAAACAAGTGCTAGCAGTGCCGCCCCTAAAAATTGTGCAATAAAACGAATGATTTGACCAAAACTGTTAGTTAAGCCCAACGCTTCCTCTAACTCGTCATTTGTACAAATTCTACGAATAATCGGAATTCTTAAACTGTTGCTGAATGTTCCAAAACAATCAGACACAAAATTAATACTAATTGTCACACAGATAATAAGCCATGCTTGCCATGAACTGGCAAACAAAATACCTACAAAACAATATAGTATCCCACGAATAAACCCACTCACTATAAGCCATTGAAAACGATACTTTGTCTGATCTGAAAAGTAACCTGAAAGACTTTCTAGTAAATTAGGTAGTGTTTCTAATAAAGCAATAATAGAAATAATTAGAGAATATTGTTTTAACTGACTAGCGTACGTAACTAGTGCCAAATAAAATAACGAATCTCCTGCAATAGATAAAACATTTGCCAACGAGAGTTGACGAAAAATTTTATTTTTTCTGAAAACATTCATTTGATTTCTCCCCCTCCTAGCAGTTATTATAAGAAAAAAGGAAAAAACAACAGGGAAATTGTCGTATTTGACTAAAAAGGAGGAACTTTATGAACACTATTGGAAAACAACTGAAAATCGAACGAAAAAATCGGGGCCTAACACAAAGTGAAATGTGCCAACCCATTCTTTCAACTTCCTATTATGCCAAGGTTGAAAAGGGGTATCATAAGATTGCAGCTGAGGATTTACTATCTATTTTGAAACAAAACAAAATCGATGTAATAGATTTTTTTATTTCACTTGAAAAAAAAGGTGCCACAGACATCTCTTATGAACAATTAATTCATTTAGCATGGAGTGAGGCTCACTTAAAACAAGATATACCTAAATTACACCGCTTAAAAAAATCGGTTGATCATAATCAAGTGATGTCAAAAAAACAAAAAGCATTACTTTTAGCACTCCTCGATTTATCAATTGCTGGGCTCTCCGATAGTTTAATTTCTATGCCTCCTGATACTAAACAATTATTACAAAACTATTTATTCACGCTACCAACTTGGAATAAATTAAAATTATCTGTTTATGGAAATGCACTCCGAGTTTATACTATTGAAAGTAATCAATTATTCATTAACAGTATCTTAAAAAAAGAACTTACTTCTTATACGCTTTCTAATCGATGTATTATTTTAACAATTCTCTTAAACTTTATTAGTATATGTATTGAATCAAATCAAGATAAATTAGCTTCTAACTATCTTGAATTCATCAATAGAGAAACCTCTTTTCCAGAGAATTTTTTTCAAAAAACTCTTGGTCACTACTTTACTTTATTGCTATTAGCCAGACAAAATAAGCAGATTCCTATGGAAGAATTAACAGCTATCTACAAAGTTTTAACACTTACTGGTTTGTCCCAATACGCAACAGAACTAGAAATTTTTTTTAAAAATCATACCTCTATTGTCAATTAAGTAGATAAGAACTAATTTAAAAAATCGAATTTTTTGAAGAGTATAGCACTACCTTGATATTCAATGTTCTAGAATTAGTATTGGATTTTTTTGTATAGTCGTAAAAAAATACCCCAAATAATTAGACATGGTATCTAATACTTGGGGCACTATTACGTTGTTTGTAATTAAAAAAATTATTAATCCCTTATTTGTCTTGCTTTAGCCTTTTAATAACAAATACAACAGTAAAACCAACAAAACTAACTACAAGCAAAGCCGAACCCAATGTATTTAATACTAAATTATTATTAAATCCTGTTCTAGGCAAAGATTTATCAATCTTTTTTCCTGTAGAAGTATTGTCCATTTTAACGCTATCATTTACCTTATTTTCTTCTTTAAATTCAGTATTCGATGTTTTGTTAATTTGAGCTTTATTCTCTTCTTTTAACACATCAATTTTTTTATATACGTAAACTATCTCTTGATCATTCTCTGTAAATACACCAGAAGCATTTCCCGTTAACTTTTCAAATTGATAACCGTCAAATGTTTTTTGCTCAGTAGAATACTCCTTACCTACAATGTCTGTCTTAGTAATAGGATCAATTAATTGATTTCCCTCTTCATCCATATAACGAACTGTTATCGTTGATTGTTTTACAGGAGGAGTTACAATTTTCTTATATACATAAACGATCTCTTGATCACTCTCTGTAAATACACCAGAAGCATTTCCTGTTAACTTTTCAAATTGATAACCGTCAAATGTTTTTTGCTCAGTAGAATACTCCTTACCTACAATGTCTGTCTTAGTAATAGGATCAATTAATTGATTTCCCTCTTCATCCATATAACGAACTGTTATTGTTGACTGTTTTGTAGTCGGGTAAGTCACCGTTACCTGTTTATCATCAGTAACTGTCAATAGATGCATGGGTTTTTGTGGAGTGGTTGAAGTCTCTCCTGTATCGGGGTTTAAGTAAACTTGATCATAGTAATAATTAAGATCTCCTTGCACAGTTGTATTTATAATTCCTTGCTGATTAGGTATTTGTGCCACACTAAAAGTCTTTTCTTCTCCACTTTTCAAATTAAATGCTGGAAAATCGATATCGGATAAAGTTATGTTTTCAAGATCACTCGTACCGTCATTTTTAACTGTGTAGGTTACAGTAATTTCTTTATTTGGATTACTTATTTTTTGTTCTGTTGTCATATCAAGTTTTATAGAAGCATGAGGAATTAATCCTAGATTTGCTATTGCATAACTGTGAACATACGGATTTTGAGTATCATTACTTTCAGTAAATGTTCCATCTAAATTGTAGTAACCACTGACTGTTTGGAGAGGAGCTTTATTATCAAAGTAATAGAAACCATCTGCTGAAAATTGTGAACTATTAACAATACTTGCTTTATTGGATTCAGTAATAGTTAACCATTTTGGTAGTTGACTAGGATTAATGTAAATGTAATTAATGTATGAGCTATCTTCGGGTACATTTTGAGCAATCCAGTTAGCTAAATTTAGGTTCCCAAAACCTGTTCTGTATGGTACTTCTGCATTATCCATAAGCGGATTAGCATCAGAAAATTGCTTTGAAACACTTTCGTACTCCGTCCAATCATCTGTTTCCATAGCTTTATCTGTTATTTCCGACCAATCTTTATTTAAATTCTGCTTTACCCATGCTGACTTAGGCTCAATAACAGCTGTAGCAGAATTAATAGGGGTTGTAGTAGATCCAGCATTCAAATGATTATTTCCTGGATAATCAAATCCTACCGTCAAATCCTTATTTGTAAAGGCTAGTTTATCAAAATGAATAGCAGGTGCTGACGGTTCATTTTGGTCTTGTATTCCATTGCCATTTAAATCAAACCAAATACGTGAACCATAGATAGGCAGAGTATCATCTGCAAATGCAGTGATTGCCATTCCCCCAAACGCAAAAATACATACTACTCCGAAAAGTATTTTTTTTATCATTTCTTCCTCCTTGAAATTATATTTTATTTTGTTTTTAACCCTAATTACATAGAATATACACAAATTAAGAAATTTTTTCAAATTATAAAAACTACCTTAAAAAACAACATAAAGAGCAATAGACATAATAACTTTAAGATAGTAGTAATTTATTTGAATATCACTATTATCCCCTAAATTAAAGTATACCCATAATTTACAAAAAATTGTTCTAAATATATAAAGAAAAAGTCAAAAACTTTTTAAGTTTATGGCCTCTTTGGTTTGAATTAAGAATACGACTTGGTGGGTCTTATTCTTAATTTCATATTTTTGTAAATTTTACTATTACTTTTATATTCTGTTATCTAATCTAATTACTGTGACATATCTACTGCCTTTATGATTAGCAGTCACAACAGCAAATTCCGTATCTATAGTATCTTGTTTATCTATTGGATTTTCAGTAGTGCCAATTTCTACAACAAAGTAGTCAGCTCTAATACCAACAAAATAGTTGTCCTCTTCTTTAACAAAAGTGGAATTAGTAGTATGAAATCCGTTTAAAAATAGTCTTTCCTCATTACTTAGATTGCTTTCCATACTGTCTGGAACAAAAAAAGATTTTGGTCCAAAAATTCTATTTTCATTTTCATAATGTTCAATAATAAACTTTTTCTTGTCTTCACTTTCAGAAAATTTCTGTGTTATACTAGATTGTTCTCCAAAAAATCTTTCCAAATATTTTGTTTGATGCTCTACGTCTGGATAGACACTCCCCTCATTAATTCCTAAACTAGACAGTTCATTTAAAATTTTTTGTTTTTTTCTAGAATCTATCTCAAATAGTATAGGTACTTGGTTTTCTTTATCGATCACAGAAAGATCTTCTATAGACTTGGAGACACTGTCTTCTTCATATTCAAAAGCTGGCATTATAAAATTTCCACTCTGTCGAATTATCCTATCTGTCTTTTTAGTTGAAATGACAATATGGGCTTTTTTTAAATCTTTACGAATACTCTCAGGATTACACAGTTGTTCTCTCAAATTCGTTTTTTCATTTAATTTTTGTAAAAAATTTTCATCCTGATCCTCACTATCTTCTTCCTTTATAAAATTCATAACCATATCACCCGGCAAAAAATTAATTGCTGCCTTCATTATCGCTGTATGATTCGTATCAAATTTAATATCCTCTGATTCATATACATAGACATATCCGGGTTCATCATTTGGTTCGATTACAGCGAAAAAAAGTGCAATTAAAGGATTACTTGTTATATCTAGTAATCTAGTCCTAGCGCCATAGTGTTGAAGATTAGATAAAGTTTCAAATGGATTACTTCTTAAAGCAGACGGATTTTCTGCTATCAATCTACTATAATATTTGTCGCTATTTTTTACTAGTTGTTCCTTTTGATATATTGAAGGAGAACGCTTTGAAAACTCTCTATTTTCTCCTCTAAAAAAAATTCTTTGTTTCCTCCTAGAGCCTGTAGTTCTGATAAAAATTTACTGACACTTTCTATGTGTATCATTATATTTTCTCCTTACTTGAACTTATATTTCGATTTACTCCTTTTGAAATTCTATACTTAAAATCACTAATAGACAAGAACTATAGAATGTCAAAATTCGTTCATACATGATAATCATCAGTGTAAATTACACCTAACAAGGGACCACTATCTTTTATTTACCAGAAGAGGTTAATACTCTGTGAACTATACAGTTTCTTAATATTGAATTTGCTGTTATATTATTTCTTTTATAATCAATCTTTTTTCTAATAGCAACTTGTGCAACAGATTTTTACCCTTTTTTGAATTATCAATACTATCGGAATAATTGTGCAACAACTTACTTATCTTATCCGCTAAATCTAATTCCATAGCCTCCTGAGTCGTTCCTTCATATACTTTATAATAAAAGGTCAATGAAATATTGCTAGCATACAAATCATAATGATCAAAAATTGTTTGAAAATAAGAATAATCCAATTCACTTAAAGAATGACAGAAAAAAGCAATTTCATATACTTCATTTTTAGGTAGTAAAATCTCCTGTTCATAAGTGCTAGCCAGTTTGGTCTCAGTCATTTGCCTAAATGTTTTCGTAAACCTAAAAATAGGTTTATTAGGATTTATTTTTTCTTGATCAATCCCAAAAATTATATTATCATTTTTAACTGTTCCATGAACATTCACAATCGATATTTTTGAATTTAAAGTATTAAAAGAATTTGTATAATTAAATGTAAATACCAAACCATCAACTTCTGGTAAAGTACTTTTTTTAGTTATAGATAACAAAAGTTTACGAGCTTTTTCTTTATAGCTTTCATTTACAACAGAGTTTATATAAATTGAAAAATATTTTTCAAAAAACCGAAGCTCATTGTATAAATAATTTATAACATCTTTACTATCATAATATTTGCTAGCATAATCCTCTCTACCCTCAACAGGCAGCCAGCAAGCTAAATGTAAACAGAATAAAGTTTTAGCATTTGCTTCATCTGGAGATTTGCCGTCAATTAATGATAAAATTTGGTTTAAACTTGGAATATCTTCTGCGCCTTCTGGAGTATTTAAAAATTCTAACATTCTTCGTTCTACATCCTGCCATTGTAAGTCGTTACTACCATCGTCAAACATATAAAGTATCAAATCCCAAAAAGTTAACTCACTTTCTAGAAGATCAGTGTATATTTTATCTACTCCATATTCGTTTATTTTACTAACAGTCTGATACGGATCTTTTGATTCTCTAACTTTAAAAATAGTATCATAGCTAGATTTTGGGGAAAGTTCCTCTTTAAAATGAAGAAATGCTCTATTTAAGAGAGACTCCAATTCTTTGTTAATTCTTTTAGAAAAAAAATCACTATACTTTGATTTCAATCCACTAGATAAGTCAAATCCATTCCCTAAAATGACAACTTTTTTATCCAAAGTAAACACTCCTTTTCTTATTTTGTATCTATTCAAAGTAAATTATATATAATAGCCATTTGATTGCATATATTTTAGTACTAATTAACATATCTCTAAATTTCTGATCTTTATGTTTTTAGGTGAATATTACAAAACTAGCTTGTATCTTATTCATCACACTTAAATTTGCTCTTTTAGCATCAATTTAAAAATTAATTTGTCTATTGTAAATTTTCTTTTTTTTCCCACCTGCGTCTATTTTGAACCGCTTCTTCAGAATAACAAGGTATATATTGATTATCTTTCAATTCATAACCTAAAGAAATCAAAAGAGACATTGCATCCTCTTGAGAAATTGATAAGCATCTTGCTAACTCATCAAGCCTCCAATTCCCTTTGTTTACAATAAATAGTCGTAGTTGTCTTCCGCCACGCAGTCCTTGTTTTTTTACCCATTGGTTTGCTACTCTTTGAATATGTCTTTTTTTTCCTTTAGTTGCAATATGTCGTCCTCCCTTAATTGCTAATTCTACAAATACAGGCTCTAACACACTTACAATGAATTTTGATAATTCTTCAATTATGTGGTCTACAGGGAAAGCTGCCCCAATGGCATTCAGTTCAGATATATATACTATCGAAATATCGTTTTTTACATATCCATTAAGCTTCATATTTTTAAGTTCTTTTAGTGTCCAATTATGGTTAGCTTTACCAACAAGATCAAGAAATATTACTTCATTTTTTTCATTAAAATAATAATCCGGGTAGCTTGTGTACAGAGTTTGTCCTTCTATTGGATTAAAAGATAGAAAAACAGATCTATCTTTATCCTGACTTTCTAAGTAATCTCGTTTCTGTTTGTTATAGCTCTTAACAATATCTTTAGCTGCTTCTGTAATTGAATCATTGTTAGCTAATTCTTTTTTTACTGTGTAAAATTCAGCTAGATTACTTTCTTTTAAATCTACTTTTGGATTGCCTATATAAATAAATGTGATTTCCATAATACGATTTCTCCTTTAACTAATTTTTATAATATTATTGCTTCACGCCTATAATATAGCACAACTTTAATAATCCACTACATACATGATAATAAATGGAACGAGAAAAAATATACTCAAAGTTTACACAAGTGACGTAGGCCCAACTTGAATGTCCTACTACGTACTTGGTGACAAGTAGAATATAAAAAAGACCAACAGGGTATACCCTGTTGGCTCTTTTCATCAGTAACTTTATAGTAGTTATTATTGTATTTTATTTTCAGCAAATTTTTCTAATTTTTTC
>NZ_KV805538.1:0-644 GCF_001811595.1 Enterococcus sp. HMSC078F03
TTTCCCTTTGTGAGAGTAGGACGTCGCCACGCGAATTGTTGTTTTTGGAGGTTTAGCTCAGCTGGGAGAGCACCTGCCTTACAAGCAGGGGGTCAGCGGTTCGATCCCGTTAACCTCCATTTTTTGAGCCGTTAGCTCAGTTGGTAGAGCATCTGACTTTTAATCAGAGGGTCACAGGTTCGAGCCCTGTACGGCTCATATTCATATTTCATTTGCGGGTGTGGCGGAATTGGCAGACGCACTAGATTTAGGATCTAGCGCCGCAAGGCGTGGGGGTTCAAGTCCCTTCACCCGCATATTTAGCCGGCTTAGCTCAGTTGGTAGAGCATCTGATTTGTAATCAGAGGGTCGAGGGTTCAAGTCCTTTAGCCGGCACCATTTTGCGGAAATAGCTCAGTGGTAGAGCACCACCTTGCCAAGGTGGGGGTCGCGGGTTCGAACCCCGTTTTCCGCTTAGCCAATTCATTACGCCGGGGTGGCGGAACTGGCAGACGCACAGGACTTAAAATCCTGCGGTGAGTGATCACCGTACCGGTTCGATTCCGGTCCTCGGCATTGTTTTATATTTAGCACCCATAGCTCAACTGGATAGAGTGTTTGACTACGAATCAAAAGGTTAGGGGTTCGACTCCCTTTGGGTGCAT
>NZ_KV805539.1:0-2713 GCF_001811595.1 Enterococcus sp. HMSC078F03
CCCTTGGGACCGACTACAGCCCCAGGATGCGACGAGCCGACATCGAGGTGCCAAACCTCCCCGTCGATGTGGACTCTTGGGGGAGATAAGCCTGTTATCCCCAGGGTAGCTTTTATCCGTTGAGCGATGGCCCTTCCATGCGGAACCACCGGATCACTAAGCCCGACTTTCGTCCCTGCTCGACTTGTAGGTCTCGCAGTCAAGCTCCCTTCTGCCTTTACACTCTTCGAATGATTTCCAACCATTCTGAGGGAACCTTTGGGCGCCTCCGTTACCTTTTAGGAGGCGACCGCCCCAGTCAAACTGCCCATCTGACACTGTCTCCCACCACGATTAGTGGTGCGGGTTAGAGGGTTCATAACACAAGGGTAGTATCCCACCAGCGCCTCCTCCGAAACTAGCGTTCCGGTCTCATCGGCTCCTACCTATCCTGTACATGTGGTACAAACACTCAATATCAAACTACAGTAAAGCTCCATGGGGTCTTTCCGTCCTGTCGCGGGTAACCTGCATCTTCACAGGTACTAAAATTTCACCGAGTCTCTCGTTGAGACAGTGCCCAAATCGTTACGCCTTTCGTGCGGGTCGGAACTTACCCGACAAGGAATTTCGCTACCTTAGGACCGTTATAGTTACGGCCGCCGTTTACTGGGGCTTCAATTCTGAGCTTCGCCGAAGCTAACCCATCCTCTTAACCTTCCAGCACCGGGCAGGCGTCAGCCCCTATACTTCATCTTACGATTTTGCAGAGACCTGTGTTTTTGATAAACAGTCGCTTGGGCCTATTCACTGCGGCTGACGGTCGTCAGCACCCCTTCTCCCGAAGTTACGGGGTCATTTTGCCGAGTTCCTTAACGAGAGTTCGCTCGCTCACCTTAGGATACTCTCCTCGACTACCTGTGTCGGTTTACGGTACGGGCAGTTATTTTCTCACTAGAAGCTTTTCTTGGCAGTGTGACATCAGGAACTTCGCTACTATTATTTCGCTCCCCGTCACAACTTGTCCTTAAAGAGTAAAGCATTTAACTCTACTCAAGACTCATTGCTTGGACATGCACTTCCAATCGCATGCATTCCTTAGCCTACTGCGTCCCTCCATTGCTCAAACAAAAACAACTGGTACAGGAATATCAACCTGTTGTCCATCGCCTACGCCTATCGGCCTCGGCTTAGGTCCCGACTAACCCTGGGCGGACGAGCCTTCCCCAGGAAACCTTAGTCATACGGTGGACAGGATTCTCACCTGTCTTTCGCTACTCATACCGGCATTCTCACTTCTAAGCGCTCCAGCCGTCCTCACGATCGACCTTCAACGCCCTTAGAACGCTCTCCTACCACTACACCTAATGGTGTAGTCCACAGCTTCGGTAATATGTTTAGCCCCGGTACATTTTCGGCGCAGGGTCACTCGACTAGTGAGCTATTACGCACTCTTTAAATGGTGGCTGCTTCTAAGCCAACATCCTAGTTGTCTGTGCAACCCCACATCCTTTTCCACTTAACATATATTTTGGGACCTTAGCTGGTGGTCTGGGCTGTTTCCCTTTCGACTACGGATCTTATCACTCGCAGTCTGACTCCCGGATATAAATGAATGGCATTCGGAGTTTATCTGAATTCGGTAACCCGAGATGGGCCCCTAGTCCAAACAGTGCTCTACCTCCATCATTCTCAATTCCGAGGCTAGCCCTAAAGCTATTTCGGAGAGAACCAGCTATCTCCAAGTTCGTTTGGAATTTCTCCGCTACCCACACCTCATCCCCGCACTTTTCAACGTACGTGGGTTCGGTCCTCCAGTGCGTTTTACCGCACCTTCAACCTGGACATGGGTAGATCACATGGTTTCGGGTCTACGACTACATACTCATTCGCCCTATTCAGACTCGCTTTCGCTGCGGCTCCGTCTCTTCGACTTAACCTCGCATGCAATCGTAACTCGCCGGTTCATTCTACAAAAGGCACGCCATCACTCATTAACGAGCTTTGACTTGTTGTAGGCACACGGTTTCAGGATCTATTTCACTCCCCTTCCGGGGTGCTTTTCACCTTTCCCTCACGGTACTGGTTCACTATCGGTCACTAGGGAGTATTTAGCCTTGCGGGATGGTCCCCGCGGATTCCGACGGAATTTCTCGTGTTCCGCCGTACTCAGGATCCTCCTAGGTGTTGTTAGCATTTCGTCTACGGGGCTTTCACCCTCTTTAGCGGAATTTTCCAAATCCTTCAACTATACTAACAGACTACCATATTGGAGTCCTACAACCCCAACAAGCAAGCTTGTTGGTTTGGGCTCTTCCCGTTTCGCTCGCCGCTACTCAGGGAATCGAATTTTCTTTCTCTTCCTGCAGGTACTAAGATGTTTCAGTTCTCTGCGTCTACCTCTATCAGCTATGTATTCACTGAAAAGTAATATCCTATAAAAGATATTGGGTTCCCCCATTCGGAAATCTCTGGATCATAGCTTACTTACAGCTCCCCAAAGCATATCGGTGTTAGTCCCGTCCTTCATCGGCTCCTAGTGCCAAGGCATCCACCGTGCGCCCTTATTCACTTAACCTTATCAACCTTACGGTTGGGTCTTGATCACTTCTTCTAGCGATAGAAGGTTAATCAATAAATAAGCAATTGAACTTATTAAAAAACTCATTCAACGCGGTGTTCTCGGTTTGTTTTGATTCTTTTTACTTCAATATCCAGTTTTCAATGAACGAAT
>NZ_KV805540.1:0-595 GCF_001811595.1 Enterococcus sp. HMSC078F03
TGATGTCGTAGGTTCGAGTCCTACTGCCGGAGTTTAACATATGAAATATCATGAGTATGTGCTTCTTTCAGCTATGGAGAGTTGTCCGAGAGGCCGAAGGAGCATGATTGGAAATCATGTAGGCGGTAAACACTGTCTCAAGGGTTCGAATCCCTTACTCTCCGTTTCATATTTACAAACTGGCCCGTTGGTCAAGCGGTTAAGACACCGCCCTTTCACGGCGGTAACACGGGTTCGAGTCCCGTACGGGTCATTTATTTTAATAGTAACATTCCTTTTTGGAGGTTTAGCTCAGCTGGGAGAGCACCTGCCTTACAAGCAGGGGGTCAGCGGTTCGATCCCGTTAACCTCCATTACTCGGTTGGTTCCGTGGTGTAGGGGTTAACATGCCTGCCTGTCACGCAGGAGATCGCGGGTTCAAATCCCGTCGGAACCGCCATTTAATGTTGTTACTTGAAAATTATTTGAACAAGCTTTTGTTTTAGGCGTGGTAGCTCAGTTGGTAGAGCAACGGATTGAAGCTCCGTGTGTCGGCAGTTCGACTCTGTCTCACGCCATTTATGGAGGAATAGCGAAGTGGCTAAACGCGACGGAC
>NZ_KV805540.1:695-18733 GCF_001811595.1 Enterococcus sp. HMSC078F03
GGTTCAGTGGTTCGAATCCACTTTCCTCCATTTTAGGGGCATAGTTTAAAGGTAGAACAACGGTCTCCAAAACCGTTGGTGTGGGTTCAATTCCTGCTGCCCCTGCCATTTAATTATTTAATAGATACACTTTTTAAGATTACGGCGATCGTGGTGAAGTGGTTAACACACCAGATTGTGGCTCTGGCATTCGTGGGTTCGATTCCCATCGGTCGCCCTTTGTAATTTTATTGGGGTATAGCCAAGCGGTAAGGCAACGGACTTTGACTCCGTCATGCGTTGGTTCGAATCCAGCTACCCCAGTTTTTTTGTAACAAAAATGGAATATGGCGGTATAGCCAAGTGGTAAGGCAGAGGTCTGCAAAACCTTCATCACCGGTTCAAATCCGGTTACCGCCTTCCAAAATATTTTGCCGGCGTGGCGGAATTGGCAGACGCGCTGGACTCAAAATCCAGTTCCTTCACGGGAGTGCCGGTTCGACCCCGGCCGCCGGTATACTAAAGACTGTTAAATCAATGATTTAACAGTCTTTTTTGTTTATTATTTTCTCGAATACATAAAAAAACCATCTCAAAAAAATGAGATGGAAAGTTAAGTGAGAGAGTGATAAGTATAGTGCGAATAAATACAAGGGTTACAGAAGAATGTGGGGGTTCTGCATCATCGTCATTAAATGTTCCTGCAGTGGGAATATGAATTTCTGTCATATTATATTCAATAACTTGAACTGTGATGATTACAACAGTTCCAATGATTGCTAACATAGTAGTCATACTTTCACTCCTCTCTTAATTTTAAATAAAAGTACTTAACTGATTGACTAGAGACTAAAAATATACATCAACATGAACGTTGAGCTTTAGCACTATACAACGTAAAGATCACTCTTAGCTATTTTGAGAAAAGCCTTCTCCTCGACCAGTCTTGTTCTACTCATTGGTGTCTCTCGACATTTCTGAGCAATAGCCTATGTTTGTATAGGAGCCTCACCTAACTTATTACAAAGAAATAATAGTCTTTTAAGTAACTCTTTGTCAAGACATAAGCAGAAGTCAAAATAGTTCTATTTATAAATGAATGCGACGAACCATTTCTTCTGTTATTTGTTCTACAATATCAATGGTTGTTTTTGGCGAACGTTGATTTCTGGGGATATCGATTGAGTAAATTTTGGCAATACGACCAGGATTTGCATCCATTAATACAACCCGATCAGAAAGTTGGACTGCTTGTTGAACGTCATGCGTGATCATTACAATTGATTTAGTCGCAATTTGATTGTTTAGCCAAATTTCTAATAAATCGTTAGATAATTGGCTGGCTGTAATGATATCTAAAGCTGAAAAAGGTTCGTCTAAGAGCAATAAGCTAGGTTCGATGGCTAAAGCACGAGCAAAGCCTACACGCTGTTTCATTCCACCAGATAACTCTCTGGGATAAGCTTTTTCAAAACCAGTTAAACCAATCATTTCAATGAGATTACTGACTCTTTTATTTATTTGTTCACGGGAAATTTCTTTACGGTTTTCTAAGCCAAAGCTGATATTTTTTTCAACTGTCAACCAAGGAAAAAGGGCAAAATGTTGAAAAACCATGCCGATATTGGCATCAGGCTCATTAATGATTTTATCTTCAAAAGTAATTTCACCTCTAGTTGTACGAAGAAGTCCAGCAATACTTCTGAGCAACGTTGATTTTCCTGTTCCTGATTGTCCGATAATACTTAAAAATTCATTCGTTTTAACTGTTAAATCAATATTTTCAAGGACTTTTAAATGTTCTGAATGTCCTTCAATTTCAAATTCTTTATATACTGATTTTATGCTTAATAATTCTTTATTTTCCATCGTCTTATTAGATAGGTAAAGGGAAATCACCTATCGTTCTCCTCTCTAGTTTATCTTAAAAATTTAGTCGAGTTGAGTCGTCCAGCTATTAATAGTGAAATTTTTGTTTTGCTGCTCGATATAAAGGTTGCCAAACAAAGGCGATACATAAACCAACAACGAAACACATCGCTAAGGTTCCTAAGGCAGATTTATCTTTTACGCCATCGTTTGCCGCAATATATTGTCCTAGGCCAGTAACATCTATTGATTTTTTGCCCCATTGAATGCTTTCTGCTGCGATATCAGCGTTCCAAGCAGCACCAGCAGCGTTAATAATTGCTGTAATGAGGTAAGGTAAAATAGAAGGGATCAAAAATTTTGTCCACCATTGCCATTTAGATAATTTAAAAAGTTTGGTTACGTCACGAATATCATCAGGGATGGCTAAGTAGCCAGCAATTACATTAAAGAAAAAATACCATTGGCAACCAACCATGATGAGTGGTAAAATCCACCATTCTAATTTGTTGAAGCCCATACTAATAATCAACACAATGAATGGAGTATAAACATTTGACGGAATGGAGCCTAAAATTTGTCCAATCGGTTGAACGATACTTAAGCGCCGATTATCATTCGCAACCCAGATTGCTAAGGGAGTAAAGATAATGCCAGCAACGACCATAGCCAAGGTAACCCGTAGCGTAGTATAAAGTGTTAATCTTGGAATCATGCTGAAATCTTGATGGGGCAAAAAATGATAGAGCTTAATAGAACAATAAACCCCGACAATGGTTAAGCTGACATACCATAATGTTTTGAAGAAATGGCGTAATTTTGCTAGTAATCGATAGAGATAGTCTAGCTTGAAAAAGTACCAAACTTTTGGTAAATCGTAAATCCAAAAATGACTGAATTTCACAAAAGCTTTTGAAAAGTATTTCGTTAAAGTTGCTTTTTTTAATAAATGATAAATGATGGATTTAGGTGGCGTCGTACTTTCGACATCTGTTTCATATTTAAAATAATAAGTGGCTCGAACTAAAGGTTGAAAAACTAAAAAGTTTAAAATCACCACATTGATTAATAAGGCAAAAACAGCCCATAAACAGGATTTAAAGTCGGCTCGATTTAATGCTACTTGGATATAAGAACCAATTCCTGGTAAATAAAGGTTGGTTTCTTTAGGAAAGGCAACAGAAGCTTGCTCGCTGGCCACCAAGGCAAACCAAGCCGCAGTTTGAGAAATAATAACGTTCCAAAGTAAGCCAGGAATTGAGTAAACAAATTCAAGACGCCAAAATTTTTCCCAAGCATTGTACTTGAACTGATCGGTCACATTGACTAGATCTGAAGGAATAACTTCCATTATTTGATAAAGAGTCAACATGATGTTCCAAGCTTGACCTGTGAAGATGGCAAAAATAGCAACCGCTTCTGCGCCCATCACATTTCCTGGAAATAAACCAAGTAACCAAGCAGTTGTAAAGGTCAAAAAACCTAGCAATGGAACAGATTCAAGGAAATTAACTAATGGTAAAATGACTCTTCGTGCCGTTTTATATTTTACGGCTAAAATACCAAAAACAAAGGAAAACAGGAAGGACCAAGCCATCCCCACAATCATTCGAAACATGGTTCGAATTGAAAAGTAAAAAAGATTTGATGGAGATAAGAAATCATCTGTTTTACTTGGTGTTGCGAGGAATTCTTCTGAGGGAAGGGTGTGGAGAGGGCGATTCATTTTTAGCCAAGAGAAGACGATGATAAAAATGAAAATGCCTAAAATGATGAGCAAGGTAAGATTCCCGATACTTTTAGCAAGTAGGGTATTTTTCTTAGATGATGCAGTGACAGCTTTCAATTTAAAAACCTCCAATTAATCATATTAAAGAGGTCGCCGAATAAAAGAAGAAGATTATAGGGTAATCACAATAATTGAGCTTTGGCTTTCTGAGACGTAAGAAAAAAATTCTAGTTATCTTAGGAAAGCCTTAATTCGACAATCCCTGCTTTACTCGTTACTGTCTCTCGATATTTCCGAGCGATAACCTGTGTTCTTCAGAGTAACCTCACCTAATATGATTCTATTTGATTTACATGCTTATCATACTCGTGACTAAAAATAAAACAATTTCTAGCTAGTTATACCTGAATTACTGTTTGTTGTTATTCTATTCAATGATTCTTAAAAAGATTGCCCACATTCTGTTTTTTTAGGGAGAAATTATCAGATGAGTATGTTATGTAACGCAAGGTGAATAGCATAGGATGTTGTATTTTTAGTTTGTTTCGTTTACTGTTAAAGATGTAAGTAGTAACTATACGTGAATGGATAAAAAAATTAAAAGTAATCTAGCACCTAAATTAAACAACAAAGAAATTTGTTCAGAAGAAAGGAAATTATGATGATTATTTGGTTAAACGGTGCGTTTGGAGCCGGAAAAACGACCATTGCACATGAGTTACAACAAAAACTTCCCAATGCAATCATTTATGATCCAGAAATTATTGGTAGTGCATTGATGGAGCTAGTTCCCGAAGAAATGAAAGAAAATGATTTTCAAGAGTATCAGGAATGGCGTTGCTGGAATGCTCATTTATTAAAACGAATGTCCAAAGAGTCTGGACGGCCGATTATTGTTCCAATGACCCTTTATAAAAAAGAATATGAAGAAGAGCTGATTGGATATTTGAGACGAGCAGGCATTGACGTTTATCATTTTTTGTTAGCGGTCGAGAAAGAAGAAATTTTACAAAGATTATTGAAAAGAAATGATGGAACTTTTGAATGGGGGAAAAATAAGTTGCCCGAAGTACTTGAAGGTTTTCGTCAGATTCAGTTTACCGAGATTTTTAGAAATCATTCAGCTGACACGACAGAAATTGTAGCATCCATTCTTAATAGAATAACCGAATAAAAATAAAATAAGGGACCTAAGCCGAAATGACTTAGGTCCCTTATTTTCTACTTCTTAAGATAATCAACTACCAGCTACCCTAATTTCTTCAAACTTTAAGACCGCACATTTACGACAATCTATTTTTACACTGTCAAAATTTTCTTTCAAGTCTTGCATTTTGTTATTTTTAGCAGTATATTTTAGGTGTACCTAAAATATATTAGAGGTTAACCTTCTGACGGGAAGGGCCTTTTAAAATTATTGCAAAACGAAAGAAGGAATTGAATTGAAAAATTCAGAAGAACATGAACCAAAGCAAAGACATCATTTGATTGAATATGCAAATGGTCCTTCGCTTGAAGAAATTAATGGCACCATTGACGTGCCTAAAAATATGAGTTTTTGGAAAACGTTATTTGCTTACTCAGGTCCAGGAGCATTGGTAGCAGTGGGGTATATGGATCCAGGAAACTGGTCTACTTCAATTACTGGGGGACAAAATTTTCAATATTTATTGATGTCGATTATTTTAATTTCCAGTTTGATTGCAATGTTGCTCCAATATATGGCGGCTAAATTAGGCATTGTTTCACAGATGGATTTAGCACAAGCGATTCGTGCTAGAACTAGTAAGACGTTAGGTATTGTATTATGGATTTTAACAGAGTTAGCAATTATGGCTACAGATATCGCTGAAGTTATCGGGGGCGCAATTGCCTTATATTTATTATTTCATATTCCTTTAGGTCTGGCTGTCTTCATTACGGTATTTGATGTTTTACTTTTGTTGTTATTGACAAAAATTGGTTTTAGAAAAATTGAAGCTATCGTTGTTGCTTTAATTGTTGTTATTTTTGTGATTTTTGCTTATCAAGTGGCATTGTCAAATCCAGTATGGGGAGATGTAATTAAAGGGCTGGTTCCTAGCGCAGAAGCTTTTTCTACATCACATGCGGTGAATGGGCAAACGCCACTGACAGGTGCATTGGGGATTATTGGTGCAACAGTGATGCCTCATAATTTGTATTTGCATTCTTCTGTTGTACAAAGTCGTAAAATTGATCGTAAAGATAAAGCCGATATTCAACGCGCTTTACGCTTTTCAACTTGGGATTCTAATATTCAATTAACGATGGCATTTTTTGTTAACTCTTTGTTATTGATTATGGGTGTGGCCGTTTTTAAATCCGGCAGTGTCAAAGATCCTTCATTCTTTGGTTTGTTTGATGCTTTATCAAATCCAGCGGTTATGAGTAATTCTATTTTAGCGCATATTGCAGGTTCTGGAATTTTATCGATTTTATTTGCGGTAGCCTTGTTGGCATCAGGACAAAATTCAACAATTACAGGAACGTTAACTGGTCAAATCATTATGGAAGGCTTTATTCATATGCGCGTGCCAATTTGGTTACGTCGGATGGTCACACGTTTGTTATCTGTTATTCCTGTCTTAATCTGTGTTTTAATGACCAGCGGGAAAAGTACAGTGGAAGAGCATATCGCGATTAATAATTTAATGAACAATTCACAAGTTTTTCTAGCATTTGCTTTGCCATTTTCGATGTTGCCTTTACTGATGTTTACAGATAGCCGTGTTGAAATGGGTAAACATTTTAAAAACTCGTGGTTAATTAAATTGTTAGGCTGGGTTTCTGTCATTGGCTTAATTTACCTCAATATGAAAGGCTTACCTGATCAAATTGAAGGATTCTTCGGTGATAATCCGACAGCGAGTCAAATTACGTTAGCCGATAATATTGCTTATGTCATCATAGCACTCGTCATCCTCTTGTTAGTTTGGACGGTTGTGGAATTATATAAAGGCGATAAACGATACGCACAGCAGCTTGCAGCTATGGAGCAACAAGTAGAGGAGGTTAAATAATGAAATTTTCAAAAATTATGGTTGGTGTTGAAGAGTCGCCAGATGCGTTAAAAGCATTTCATTATGCTATCCAAAAAGCAAAAGAAGAACAAGCTGAATTGGTTATTGTTTCGATTTTAGAAGAGAAGGAGATTAATGTTTACCAATCGTTAGATAAAAATTATTGGCAAGAACAGTTGGCGAAATTAGAGAAACAAACGGAAAAATATCAACAAGAAGCGTTAGCGAATGGCATCGATAAAGTAAGTGTAATTGTCAATGAAGGAAACCCAGGGGAATTAATTATTAATAAGCTTATTCCTTTGAATAAACCAGATTTGTTAATTATTGGCTCCAAGTCAACTAGCAAATTAAAAAGCTTTTTTGGTAGCCAAGCAGCTTATATGGCTCGATATGCCCCAATTTCTGTAATGATTATTCGCTAACAAAATTGAAACAGTTAAAAAAGCCGCCACGATTTACTATTCGTGGTGGCTTTTTTATAGTAATTTTTGTTTATATAAATACACAGCCAAACTTAGTTGTAGCGAACTATCAGGAAATTCTAGAGTTAAGTGAAGAATCTCTTCTATTTTTTTTAAGCGGTAAATAATTGTATTACGATGTACATACATATTTGTGGCAGTCAACGAAATATTTTTATTCGATTGAAAGTAGGTGTTGATGGTTTCTAGTAGGGAACTTTCATGTTTTTGATCTTCTTTTTCTAATGGTTCAATCAATCGTTGATATATTTTTTGTTTGGCTTGTTTGGTCAGGGTTTCGATCATTAAACGATAAAAAAAGAGGTCGTCATAATTCAAAATAGTTCGTTGTTGTAATTCTTGACTTGCTTGTGCTAAGTGGAATGTTTCTTGTGCTAATTTATAAGAATCACACAGATCGGTGATTTTTTTGACAGTTGGACCAATCGCTAATTTAAATGATAATTTTGGATTCAGTTTCATTAGTTGCTCTAGTAAATTCTTGGCAAGATGAGTGGTTTGTGCAAGATAGGTGGCTTCCTCTTGTGCTGGATTTTCTAGTAATAAAATAAAGCCAGTTTGTGTAGGAAAGGCAGTAATTTTTTGTCGATATCCTTCTAAAATATGATTCAATTGATGGCCAATGCTATTCATTTGAATAGTCGGATTAAACAGTTGTTCCAATTGTTCAATGGCTACAAGCAAGAGACTAAATGTATCTTTTTCATTTAATTGCAGATAATTACTAAATTCTTGCCAAGCTTGAGGATTGGTATTTTTTTCTTGGATAAGGTCTTGAAACAGCGCCCCGATCTTTTGCCTCGTTGTTAAATTTTCCGAAGATTCTAATTGAAGTTGTGGTAAAAGGTAGTGAGCACAGACCTCCACAGATAATAAATCAATCGTCTGTAATTTTTTGGTAGTTTGCCAAATCACTAAGTAAGATAAGCTGAGATTTTTCTTTTTGATGGGTAAAATTCGCAAAGATAACTGATGGTTTGCTAAGGAAAATTCAACAGTCAATGGTTCTTTATAAAATAATAGGAGCTCATTGTTCTGGGCTTTTAAAGCTGTCTCAAACTGTTTTTTGAGAGTCGCGTTGTTTAAAATACTGGTGATTCTTGTTGGCGCATCAGGTAAATCAAAATGATTCATAATCTGAAAACGCTCGTCTAAAAGCATTACAGGCGCTTGAATCGCGGCACTTAATACTTCTAGTAATTGGGTACTTTTTCCGCCAGCTTTGATAATTGTATAAAATTTATTATGCATATGAACAGAATGTTGGCTAATCGTTTCGTCAGGTTGATTGACTCGGCGATTGACCAATGAAATAATTTGAGAAAAGTTGTAATTATAAGGGATTGAGAGAATTGGTAATCCGACGTCATTTGCTAATTGGATCATCTCTTGTGGAACTTCATTGAAATAGCGTTGGACTTTAAAGCCTAGGGCAGCGCAGTTCATATTTGCTAGTTCTTGAATAAGACGTTTTTGCAAGCAAGGCTGATCTTTGAAAATATATCCGGTAGTTAATAAAATTTCTCCTGGCGTTAACCAGTCAAAAGCATCAGGATTTTCTAAAATATTTGCTTGTAGAATTGGCGCATCTAAATTGGTCTCGTGTGTCAATAAGGTTAAACCAGGTAGTTCTTCTGCATGGAGTAGATCATTGACCGTCATCATTAGCAAGGCCTCCTTTTGTATGAATTATCTAAAAATTAAGTGTATTTATTGTAAGATGTTACAAAACTATTTTAGGGAAAATAAGGTATCCTTATACTAATAGAAAAAAGTTCCAAGTCATCACGTGATTGGTAGTCGCAAGTGACCAAATAAGAACAATCAGCGCTTACAACCTATAGAAACGCATCGTTTAAAGATATAGCAATAGTATACTTAATTTTTAATGCTTTTACTATTGTTTCAGCTACTTTAAATGTCTCAAGTATTTCTATAATCTGTAAGTTTTTTGAGACTCTTATCAGATATGCTTCTTTTTCTATATTTTATCAGAAAATTCTGGTAACTTTGAAGGTTATAGTTTGTAAAATGGAGGGATCGGTATGAAGAAATTAAAAATGTTAGGATGCGTCGGTTTGCTTTTAGCTTTAACGGCTTGTCAGGCGGGAACGGGAAACTCGGCTGATAGTAATAAAGCAGCGGAACAAAAAATTGCAATTAGTTCTGAAGCGGCTATTTCGACAATGGAACCACACACAGCGGGGGATACGACCTCGACTTTAGTCATGAATCAAGTTTATGAGGGACTCTATGTTTTAGGTAAAGAAGATGAATTAGAGTTGGGGGTCGCTGCCGAAGAACCAGCGATTTCTGAAGATGAAACCGTTTATACATTTAAGATTAGAGAAGATGCCAAATGGTCGAATGATGATCCAGTAACAGCAAACGACTTTGTTTATGCATGGCAACAAGTTGCTTCCCCTAAATCAGGGTCGATTCATCAAGCGTTATTTTTTGATGTCATTAAAAATGCTAAGGAAATTGCTTTAGAAGGCGCAGATGTGAATACTCTTGGGGTTAAGGCGCTAGATGATAAAACGTTAGAAATAACTTTAGAGCGGCCCACCCCTTATTTGAAATCTTTGCTTTCGTTTCCTGTTTTGTTTCCACAAAATGAAAAATATATCAAAGAACAAGGGGATAAATATGCCACTGATGCAGAACATTTGATTTATAATGGTCCTTTTAAATTGAAAGAATGGGATAATGCCTCTTCCGATGACTGGACCTACGAAAAAAATGATACGTATTGGGATGCTGAAAAAGTTAAATTAACAGAAGCAAAAGTTTCAGTAATTAAGAGCCCAACGACAGCGGTGAATTTGTTTGACTCGAATGAATTGGATGTAGTGAATAAGCTAAGTGGTGAATTTATTCCTGGTTATGTTGATAATCCAGCCTTTCTTTCAATTCCTCAATTCGTCACATACTTTTTAAAAATGAACAGTGTTCGTGATGGAAAAGAAAATCCGGCTTTAGCGAACAACAATATTCGTAAAGCGTTGGCACAAGCTTTTGATAAAGAAAGTTTTGTAAAAGAAGTCTTGCAAGATCAATCAACGGCCACAGATCAAGTAATTCCGCCGGGACAAACGATTGCGCCAGATGGAACAGATTTCACAAAACTAGCTGCTAAGAAAAATAACTACTTAACCTACGATACAGCGAAAGCAAAAGAATTCTGGGAAAAAGGGAAAAAAGAAATTGGGCTGGATAAAATCAAATTAGAATTTTTAACAGATGATACAGACAGCGCAAAAAAAGCTGCTGAGTTTTTCCAATTTCAATTGGAAGAAAATCTAGACGGATTAGAAGTGAATGTTACTCAAGTTCCTTTTACTATTCGTGTTGATCGTGATCAAACGAGAGACTATGATTTAGAATTATCTGGTTGGGGAACCGATTATCGTGATCCATTAACAGTTATGCGCATTTTTACTTCGGATAGTACCTTGGGCGGCGTAACGTTCAAGAGTGATACGTATGATCAATTAATCCAAGAGACTAGAACAACACATGCGGCTGATCAAGAGGCTCGTTTAAATGACTTTGCTCAAGCACAAGATATTTTGGTGAATCAGGAAACGGTTTTAGCACCAATCTACAATCGAAGCATTTCTGTATTAGCTAATCAAAAAATCAAGGATCTGTATTGGCATTCATTTGGACCTACGTATAGTTTAAAATGGGCCTATGTTAACTAATTGAATGAAGGTAGGAAGGGGTTTGTCATGCTTTTAAAAAACTGTAAATTAGAAACAGGATTCTCTACTGTGAATCAGCGAATTGTTGCGACAGAAACAGCTAGCTATGATATTCGAATTGAAAACGAGGTCTGTACTGCGGTCGCACCGCAGTTAAGGCCTTTAGAGAGCGAAACAGTTATCGATGTGAATCAGCAACTCGTTTTACCTGCTCTAAGAGAAATGCATATTCATATTGATAAAACGTATTTTGGGGGACCTTGGAAGGCCTGTCGTCCACTAACGAAAGGAATTTTAACACGTATTGAAGAAGAAACTTGGCTGTTACCTGAACAATTACCAACTAGTTTAGAACGTGCTTGCCAAGTTATTGAGCAGTATATTCAACAAGGCCATTATCATATTCGCAGTCATTGTAATGTAGATCCATCTATTGGAACGAAACATATTGAAATTACTAAAGAAGCATTTAGTCGATATGAACAATACGTTACTCATGAAATTGTGGCTTTTCCTCAACACGGATTACTCCGCTCACAAGTCGAACCTTTGATGCGCGAAGCCTTACGCATGGGGGCAACTCATGTCGGTGGCGTTGATCCAGCCCTTGTGGATCGTCATGTGGATCATTCAATCGCAAAAATATTTGAATTAGCTACCACATTTAATAAAAAAATTGATGTTCATTTACACGCCCGTGATACTTTGGGACTTTATGAATTTAATAAATTTGTTGATTATACAGAACAAGCAAAAATGTTTGGCGAAGTCACTTTAAGTCATGCTTTAGCCTTAGGGGGCTTAGAAGAAGCAGCAATTAGAGACATTGCGCAAAAATTCATCGAAACAGGTATTGATTTGACTTCGACTGTACCGATTGGAATGCCCACCATGCCGATTCCAACCTTGGTTGAACAAGGTGTTAAGATCTCCGTGGCTCATGACAGTTTGACGGATCATTGGTCGCCTTTTGGCAGTGGCAATACAATAGAAAAATTAAATACAGCCGCTCAAAGATTTAAAATTAGCGATGAGTATCGCTTGAATCGTTTATGGGGCTTAGCGAGTAATTTTGTAACGCCTCTTGATCCTAACGGGCAGCGAGTTTGGCCTAACGTCGGCGATTCTGCAGATTTCCTACTATTTAATGCTGAGAGCACTGCTCACGTGATTGCACGCCAACAGCCAATCCAACAACTGATACTAAAAGGACAACTGGTTGAAGCCGTTCAAAAGGGGGAAAGAGAATGACAGCATCCATTGTTTATTTGAATAATGTTCGTTTAGAAACTGGTTTTGCTAAAGACCACCACGAATTAACGTATACTAAAACCGCACGCTATACTTTAGCGATTCAAGAAGGGAAAATCCAAGCGATTATTCCGCAAAATCAAGTCACTGAAAAACAACAAGGCACTGATTTAAACGGACAACTGGCTATTCCCGCTTTTCAAGAGAGCCATAATCACTTAGATAAAACCTACCTTTCATTAGGCTGGCGTGCTAGCCAACCTGTTAAGAATTTAAAAGAGCGTTTAGCAGACGAAGCCAGTGAACTTAAATTGTTAGCGCCGTCAACAGAACAACGAGCAACGGCCATGATTGAAAAATTGATTGGGTATGGAGCCTCTTATATTCGGACACATGTCAACATCGATCCTTACGTAGAACTAGAAAACTTCTGGGGCGTCAAAAGAGCCTTAGAAAAATATGCGCATGTGATTGATTATGATATTGTTGTCTTTCCACAGCATGGATTATTAAAAAATCCCCACACGGTTTTACTCATGAGAGAAGCCCTAAAAAATGGTGGAACAATGGTTGGCGGTTTAGATCCTGCAGGCATTGATTATGCAATTGAAGAATCTTTAGAAACTATTTTCGATTTGGCAGAAGAATTTCAAGTAGGAATCGATATTCACTTGCATGATACGGGGGAAGTTGGCGTTTATACAATTGATAAATTTTTAGACATTTTGGAAGAACGAAAATTTACTCAGCGAACCGCTATCAGTCACGCCTTTGCGCTGCTAGATGTACGACCAGCAGAAAAAGAAAAACTATACCAACGCTTGGCAACGCATCAAACGGCGATTATGTCTACAATTCCCTATGATCCTCGTTATTTATTGCCACCAATTGATGTGTTACGCCAAGCTGGTGTATCGGTTCATTTAGGTAGTGATGGCTTTTTTGACTCTTGGAGTTCTAATGTTTCAGGTGATTTATTTGAAAAATTACGTAATTTTTGTGAAATGACAGGAAAGATTACAGAAGAGCAACTTACTCAAGCTTACGTCCATGGCTGCGGCAAAGAAGCACCTTTTTCATTTGAAGAAGAACGCCTTTGGTTTACAGAAGGCGACGAAGCAAACTTTATTTTTACAGAAGCAGCTTCTACAGCAGAAGTGATTGCTAGAAAACCACAGAAACGCCAGATTATGTTGAAAGGACAATGGGTTTAACTTGCTTTAAAATTAGGTAGAAATAGAATGCTAAAAAGCCAAACAGAGGAAACAGGGTTCAGCTCTGAGCGACGCATAGTGTCAGTCCTGCGGTTACTCGTCACAGTTTAATCCTTATAAAGTGCTTCTGCTCACAACGTGTATCAGCTTTTCAAGTTTGTTTGACTCACTTTAACATAGCACTTTTGCGTATCTTCCTTTATAATAAGACAAAATGAAGGAGATGAACCAAGCATGACTGAACAAACGAGAGAAAACAAAAAAGCAGCCTACGAATTGTGCTTACAACAATTGAGCGGTTTGTTAGAAATAGAAACGGATGCTATTGCAAATTTAGCAAACTCGTCCGCGTTACTTGCACAAACATTACCAGATACCGTTTTTGCTGGGTATTATTTATATAAAGATGAAGAATTAGTTTTGGGGCCTTTTCAAGGGAAAGTCTCTTGTACCAGAATTAAAATGGGCAAAGGTGTCTGTGGTGAGTCCGCGGAAAAACAAGCTACATTGATTGTTGATAACGTGAAGACACACGCCAATTATATTTCTTGCGACTCAGCTGCGATGTCTGAAATCGTTGTACCGATGGTAAAAAATCATCAATTGGTCGGTGTTTTAGATATTGATAGTGGTGTAACAAATAGCTATGATGCGGTTGACCAACTGTATTTGGAAAAATTTGTTACCTTGTTACTAGAAAAATCAGATTTTTAAGCAGACTATTTTTGCTTTCTGACAAATCATGAGAAAATAAAGTATAAAATTTGATCATGAAAGAAGGTGAGTCATTTGTTAGAGCTGTATATAAATTTTAAAGGTGAAGCAAAAGAAGCAATTGCGTTCTATGAAGATGTTTTTGATACAAAATGTCAAAATTTAATGACTTTTGGCGAAGCACCTGAAGATCCTGAGCATCCTATAAACGACGAGATAAAGGATTTAGTGATGAACGCAAGTATCATTATTGAAGGAACCTATGTAATGATTTCAGATGTTCCTGATATGTTTGGTTTTGAAGTTACGGAAGGAAATAACCTTTCGCTCGTGGTTAGCACAGATGATGATGAAAAAATTGATCGCTTATTTAAACGATTATCTGAAGGTGGCACTGTTACAATGCCATTGTCTGAAACTTTTTGGTCCAAAAAGTATGGTTCCCTAAAAGATCAGTTTGGCATCCATTGGATGTTTAATTATTATGAAGAAGATTAAAATAAAAAATCCCCAATCCGTTATTTTCATTGGATTGGGGATTTTTTATTCATGAAAGAATTGCTTCTTAGCGATTTGATACTGCCGTTGCTTTTCTGTCCAAAATTGCTGATCGTTTTCATCAATTTTGCGAATGACTTTTGCTGGATTACCCCCAACAATCGTGTTGGCAGGAACGTCTTTTGTAACCACAGCACTAGCAGCAACAATAGCATTTTTTCCAATTGTAACGCCAGGTAAAATGGTGGCACTTCCGCCAATCCACACGTTATCTTCAACAATAATTGGCGTACCGAATTCTAATTCTGCAGTTCGAATCGTTGGATCAATTGGATGGCCGGCAGTATAAAAACTAGCACGAGGGCCAACCATGACATTATCACCGAAGATGATTTTGTTTACATCTAAAAAAATGCAATCCATATTTGCATAAAAATTTTCTCCTACCTCAATATGGCGACCGTAGTCTACATGGAGGGGTGGGTTGATATATAACTCATTGCCAGTTTTTCCTAATAATTCTTTTTCTAGGGCCACAATTTCTTTCACATTATCGATAGGAAGTTGATTGATTTTTTGAGCTAACACCTTGCCTTTTGTTGATTTGTTTTCGGGTAAAATGGTGGGGGCGTAATATAATTCACCTTTTAACATTTGCATATAATCAAAGTCATTTTGTTTCATGTAAGCGCTCCTTTAGGCTTTTTCTCTATTGTATCAAATCAATACAATAAGTCGAGGAATATGTAAAATAAAAAAGGACAGATAGCAAAATAGCCTTGCTTATCTATCCTTTACCTAAGGTTATCCAATTTTTTTAACTCTCCCGCCAATTTTATCTGCTAATTTTTGTGCTTCTTTTTCAGAGTGGTAAACTAAACAACCTGATTTATCTCGCGTACGTTTACCATCTGCAGTTAAATAGCCATGAAAAAATTTGATTGCATACATAGACATCACCACCTTTCTAATTGAAAATAGTGTAAATGGAGCGATTAAAAATGTCAAATAATAGAAGTGCTCTTAACCATTCTTATCTTTTTTAGTTCGTAGATAAGCTTGGTTAAGAGCATCTTTTCACTTAATAAATTAGTTTGAAACGGGTCGTTGAGTGAAATTCCTGTTCAGGTGAGAGGGTGATAGAACCGAACAAGGGAAATCTTTCAGCACCAGGACAGACTTGGGTTTCAAATGTGAGCGCTCCGTGATTGACTAATTTTTGCCCTTGAATATCGGGACCGTTATCAGCAAAATTTGCTGAAAAAATAACAACTGAAGGTTGATCAGTGAACATTTCTAAGGTGATATCTTTAGTAGGACTTTTTAAGATAACATCTGGGTTAATTAAATCATGATTGGTTAAGATGAAAGGGTGATCGAAGCCGTTCATCTTTTGGATTTGTTCATCGTTACTTGAAAAAATCTCAGCTAATTTTTTAGGTTTTTGTAAATCAAAAGCTGTCTGGTCGACGGAAGCTAATTCTCCAAGTGGTAAAACTCTTTCATCAAGCGGGACATACTTTTGGGCATTTATTTGCAACTCATGCGCATCAATGGGGATTGCGGGATTTCCAGTTAAATTAAAGTAGACATGATTGGTTGGATTAAAAAGTGTTTGTTCATCTGTAGTTGCCTGATACTCAATTTGCCATTCATTTTCTTCAGTCAATGTATACGTGACTGAAACAGTGAGATTTCCAGGAAAACCATTTTCACCAGCAGGACTCTCTAGCCAAAATTTCACAGAAGGATTCACTTGTGCCTCTTGGATTTCGCTGTGCCATTTTTTACTTTCAAACCCAGGTGTGCCGCCGTGAAGTGTTGTTTGAGTAGGAGTATTAATCATCGTTTGATACGTTTTACCCGCTAGTTCAAAGGAGCCATCGGCAATTCGACCAGCTGTTCGACCAATTGTTGCACCAAAATATAAGTCTTTAGACAAATATTCATCTGCTGAGGGAAAGCCTAGCACGAGTGATCGGGATTCATTTTTTGTAAGAGGAACGTCAAGCGCAACAATTCGCGCACCAAAATCTGTTGCTTTTAAAGTCACACCATTTTTATTCGTCAGTGTGTAAAGAAGCATTCCTTGTCCAAATGATTCAGTTGAAATAGTCAAAATAATCAATCCTTCCTTCAAGTAAATATTTAGTAAATTTAACTTTGTTGTTTAGATTATTTAAATAGTCGAAAAGAAACACTAAGAAAATAAATCTTTATTTAATTGTATTGTACACGTTTTCAATCGAAATGACAATTAAGAAAATGTTAAGTAAATATTTGCAAAAGTTTAGTAAATATTATACAATTTGTTTACTAGTGAAAGGAGCGATTAGTGATGGAAGAACTGTTAATGAATCGATTTGTAGAAATATTTGGTGAGAAAGGGACAGCCTGTTATTTTGCCCCTGGAAGAATTAATTTGATTGGTGAACATACAGATTACAATGGCGGTCATGTTTTCCCAGCGGCTATTACTTTAGGGACATTTGGTGTGGCAAGAAAAAGAGACGACCAAAAAATTCGAATGTTTTCTGATAATTTTAAAGAGGTTGGTCTCATCGAATTTTCATTAGAAGATTTAACCTATTCAGATTCAGATGATTGGGCAAATTATCCTAAAGGCGTTTTAAATTACTTGATTGAAAGCGGACACAATATTGATTCTGGCTTAGATGTGCTCTTCTACGGTACGATTCCTAATGGTGCTGGCTTGTCTTCTTCTGCTTCTATTGAACTTTTAATGGGAACGATCTGTAATGATTTATATGCTTTACACTGTCCAATGCTTGAATTGGTGCAAATCGGTAAAAAAGTGGAGAATGAATTTATTGGCGTTAATTCAGGAATTATGGACCAATTTGCCGTAGGGATGGGAGAAAAAGATCAAGCTATTCTACTAGATACCAATAATATGCACTATGAAATGGTTCCCGCCAAATTAGGTGAGTATACGATTGTCATTATGAATACCAACAAACGTCGTGAATTAGCAGATTCAAAATATAATGAACGTCGTGCAGAATGCGAAGAAGCCGTTCGTTTGCTTCAAAAAGAGTTATCTATTGAATTTTTAGGTGAATTAGACAGCGAGACATTTGAACAATATCAAGCATTGATTGGAGATCCAACGTTGATTAAACGAGCGCGTCATGCCGTCACAGAAAATGAACGAACTTTATTGGCAAAACAAGCGCTAACTGAAGGGGATTTGGAAGAATTTGGCTTATTATTAAATGCTTCACATCGTTCGCTAAAAGAAGACTACGAAGTAACTGGCATTGAGTTAGATACCTTAGTGGCTTGTGCACAAGAACAACCAGGCGTTTTGGGCGCACGGATGACTGGTGCAGGGTTTGGCGGTTGTAGTATTGCTTTGGTACCAAAGCAAAATATAGATGCATTTATTGAAGCTGTTGGCCAGAGTTATCAAGATAAAATTGGCTATGCTGCTGATTTTTATCCTGCATCAATTGATGATGGTGCCAGAAAGTTATTTTAGAAAGGAAGGCTTTAAATGTCTATTTTAGTATTAGGTGGCGCAGGCTACA
>NZ_KV805541.1:0-15419 GCF_001811595.1 Enterococcus sp. HMSC078F03
TATTTATCTAACTTAATTTTACAATTCGCGTTTTGAAAACTACTTGCTATACAAGTAGTTTTCAAATAATTTTATCATCCTAATCTTCAACAACAGAAAAAATCCAAATTTTAAAATTTAGGCTTGACTAAAATATTTTTTTTGTATACCATGTAATCATGATAATCATTATCATTTAGAAGGAGAAAGTTATGTTAGAAGTGAAAAAGCTTACTGTTTGTTATAACGATTTTTTAGCATTGAACGAGATTTCTTTAAAAATACAAGAAGGTGCTTTAACAGGTATTATTGGTCCAAATGGTGCTGGAAAATCTACATTGCTTAAAGCAATGTTAAATATTATACCTCATCAGGGAGATGTCTCCATTAATAATGAAGACATCAATAAAAAACTGGTAAAGATTGCATATGTAGAACAAAAAGCTGATATTGATTTTACTTTTCCAATAAAAGTAAAAGAATGTGTATCTATGGGAACATATGCCGGAATGAAAGTTTTTCAAAGAATTAAAAATGCAGAATGGCAAAGAGTTTCAAAGGCTTTGGAAAAGGTCGATATGGGAAAATATTCTAATCATCAAATAGGAGAATTATCTGGAGGACAATTTCAACGTGTACTTTTAGCAAGATGTCTTGCTCAAAATGCAGATTTCATATTTTTAGATGAACCATTTGTAGGGATAGACTTAGTTAGTGAACGAATAATTATGGATACGTTAAAAGAATTGAAACATCAGGGAAAAACAGTGCTAATTGTGCATCATGATTTAAGCAAGGTAAAGAAGTATTTTGATAATATTATTCTTTTGAATCGAAATCTAATTGCTCACGGAAGTGTAGAATCTGTATTTAATGAAGAGAATTTAAAAAAAGCCTATGGAGATACTATATTTATTGGAGAGGGGGAATAATATGCTTCAAAATTTTATTAATGGTCTGTATGACTTTCACTTTTTACAGAATGCTCTAATTACATCTGTAGTTATAGGGATTGTTTCTGGAACAGTAGGTTGTTTTATTATTTTAAGAGGAATGTCTCTTATGGGTGATGCTATTTCTCATGCTGTTTTGCCAGGAGTAGCAATTTCTTATATTTTAGGTATTAATTTTTTTATTGGTGCGATTGTATTTGGTCTATTAGCTTCTATCATTATTACTTTTATAAAAAGCAATAGTGTAATAAAAGGAGATACAGCAATTGGTATTACTTTCAGTTCTTTTTTAGCACTAGGAGTTATCCTTATAGGAGTTGCAAATAGCTCAACGGATTTATTTCATATTTTATTTGGAAATATTTTAGCTGTACAAGATATTGATAAGTGGATTACAATTGGCGTTTCGGTTTTAGTGTTGGTTATAGTAGTTCTATTTTTTAAAGAATTATTAATCACTTCTTTTGATCCATTAATGGCAAAAGCAATAGGGATGAATGTCAGTTTTTATCATTATCTATTGATGGTTCTATTAACTTTAGTAGCAGTAACAGCTATGCAAAGTGTGGGAACTATATTAATTGTTGCAATGTTAATTACACCAGCAGCTACAGCATATTTATATGCAAATAGCTTGAAAACTATGATATTTATTTCTGCAACAGTCGGAGCAAGTTCATCATTGCTTGGATTGTTTATTGGTTATAGTTTTAATATAGCAGCAGGATCAAGTATTGTTTTAACAGCGGCATTCTTATTTGTAATTAGTTTTCTAATCTCACCAAAACAAAAATTTTTAAGAAAGAAGGAGAGAAAGTTATGATGAGAAAATGGGAAGCAGTACTGGGAAGTCTGGGGATTTTGATTGCTCTTTTTATATTCGGGGCATGTTCAATAAATAGTAAAGACAAAGATAAAGTGGCTTCGAACGAAAAATTAAAAGTAGTAGTTACTAATTCGATTTTAGCAGATATTACCGAAAATATAGCAAAAGATAAAATTGATTTACACAGTATCGTACCTATTGGGAAAGATCCCCACGAATATGAACCTTTGCCTGAAGATGTTCAAAAAACTTCAAAAGCAGATTTGATTTTTTATAACGGTGTTAACTTGGAAACTGGAGGAAATGCTTGGTTTACAAAATTAGTTAAAAATGCGAACAAAGAGGAAAACAAAGACTATTTTGCAGCAAGTGATGGCATAGATGTTATTTACTTAGAGGGTCAGAGTGAGAAAGGGAAGGAAGATCCCCATGCTTGGTTAAATTTAGAAAACGGTATTATTTACGCTAAAAATATTGAAAAACAGTTAGCGGAAAAAGATCCTGATAATAAAAAATTCTATAAAGAAAATCTAGATAAGTATATTGAAAAATTGGATTCTCTAGACAAAGAAGCTAAATCTAAATTTGCTTCAATTCCGAATGATAAAAAAATGATTGTTACAAGTGAAGGATGCTTTAAATATTTCTCGAAAGCGTATAATGTGCCTTCTGCTTACATTTGGGAAATCAACACTGAAGAAGAAGGAACACCAGATCAAATAAAACACTTAGTTGAAAAATTACGCACAACAAAAGTTCCCTCCTTATTCGTGGAAAGCAGTGTGGACGATAGACCAATGAAAACAGTATCAAAAGATACCAATATTCCTATCTATTCAACGATTTTTACTGATTCAATTGCAGAAAAAGGACAAGATGGTGATAGTTACTATGCGATGATGAAATGGAACCTGGATAAAATTGCTGAAGGCCTTTCGAAATAATTTGGAGGGTAGGTATGGTACAAATTAAAACAACTACTATACTAATTTATTTACTAGCAATTCAGGAATTATCAAAAAGAAAAAAGAAATTAAAAAATAATGATTTAGCAAAAGTTCTAAGTGTTAGTCCAGCATCTGTAAGTGAGATGCTGGCTAAACTTAGATATGAGGACTATTTAGATATAGGATTTCAATTAACTGATAAAGGGAAAAAATTTATTGACGATTACAAAAAAGGTTTTAAGTAAAAGACTTTATTTTTAGGGAGGATAAGAAAATGGCTATTGGAGTGATTATGATAGGACTTATCCTAATAACTGGATATAATTTTTTTAAATCTTTCTCGGATTATTTTAGAAAAGGTGAATGATTTAGATGAGTCTATTAATTCTTGTAGGATTGCTTTTTGTATCAGTTATTTTGCTCTTTCTCATTAGTTTAGCTCTAAGGAATGAGTTCAGTAATAGACGAACGATTGAAACTTCAAGTCCTGTGTAATATAATATAGTTAATTCATCTTATTAGGAGGAAGTACCCATAGAAACCAGAGATTATATTACAACTCACCAAAAATTAATAGAAAGTGGACTAAGCCATTTTGAAAAAGAAGGATTTCAGCAAACTAAGATAAGGCAACTGTGCTTGACCGCAGGCGTAACTACGGGTGCTTTTTATAAACATTTTACTTCTAAGGAAGCGTTATTTGAAGAAATTATTCAGCCGCATATTAATGCGCTTATTAACATGTATAATGAAGAGTTTACCAAATACCTCTTAAACTTAGAAAATATAGATATAGAGAAAAGTTGGAGAGAGAACTTCAATGAATTAGATCCATTTATTAATTATATTTTTGAGAATAAACGTATATTCGATTTGGTTTTATTCCAATCAGCTGGAACCAAATATCAAGATATTGTTGAAAAAATTACATCATTTGTGACAAAAAAGACAGTCTGTTGTCTAGATAAGTTAAAGACTATCGGAATGATCAATCAAAATTTAGTCTTTAATGAAGAAGAAATCCACTTCTACATTTACTCATTCTACGCTACATTCTATGATATATTGAAGCATAGCTATTCAAAAGAAAAGACTATGCTATTAACCAGAAGATTGTATCGATTTTCTGTTCCTGGGTGGATTGAATTACTGAGTTAATTAAAAAAAAGCTTGCATTGAGAATTGTTCTCAGTTATGCTTTTTGATAAGATCGCACTGTTATCTGAATAACGGTACATTTTTATCAGCTTAAGATAACAGTGCGATCTTATTTTTTGGAGGTGAAAGAGTGTCAAAAATCAATCCGTTAACCTTAATTACTTTAAATATTTTTTTCCCGGTCATTATTTTTTTAGGAAAGGGAAATATATTTCAAGTGGGGTGTTTCATTATTGCTACAGTTTTAGTATTGATGTTTCGTAAAATAAAGACATGTATTTATTTCATCTTGATTTATTCAGTTCTGTTTTTAGCAATGAAAATTATTGATGCTATCAAGATAGAGTTTTTTACTATTTTTTTTGGGACATCCTTATATATTGTATTTCGAATGTTGCCGGTCGTAATGATTTCATGGTTGTTGGTTAGTGTCTATACTAGCAATGAATTATTATCCTCTTTAGAAAAAATACATTTACCGAAAAAAATAATGTTAAGTATTACAGTAGTGATCAGATTCTTTCCGACTTATCGTTCTGAAATAAGAATGATTAAAGAATCTTTAAAAATGAGAAACATTCGCTTGTCTTTTTTTCAGCCTCTGCAATATTTGGAATTTCTGTTAGTTCCCGTTCTTATACGTGCAACTATGATTGCTGAAGAAATGACCGCTAATGCAATAACAAAGGGGATAGAATCTCCTGTGAAAAGAAGTTCTTACTATAAAACAAACATGAGCTTATTAGACTATATCATCCTGTTTTCCGTTACTATTTTTTTCTTAAGTATTTTGATTTGAGGTGAAAGAATTGTTTGAATTTAACAATGTTTCTTTTTCATATAAGGATGTTAAGGAACAAGCGCTTGTTGACCTTAATTTTTCAATAAAAAAAGGCAGTCTTACATTGATTACTGGTTCTTCTGGGAGTGGGAAATCCACACTATTAAAGTTAATGAATGGACTTATTCCAAGACTTTATGACGGAAAATTGGTTGGGGAAATTTTATTTGAAAATAACTCGCTAAAATCCTTAACACAAGAAAGTATATCAAAAAATATTGGCTACGTAAGTCAAGATCCTAGAGGACAATTCTTTACAACAAATACAACGAGTGAGTTAGTATTTTCGATGGAAAACTTTGGATTTACAAAAGAGCATATGGATAAAAGAATCAATGAATTAGCTGAATTATTAGATCTTTCAAATATATTAGATAAAAACATTTTTTCGCTATCAAGTGGTGAACGGCAGAAAATTTCTATTGGATGTAGTTTATCGCTAAACTCTAAATTAATTATATTGGATGAACCGTCTTCAAATTTGGACTTCAAAGCGACTAAGAAACTTGCTGACTTACTTTGTGATTTAAAAAATAAAGGATTTACTATTGTTATAGCTGAACATCGTTTTTACTATTTGAAAGAATTAATTGATCAAGTTCTATTTGTTAAAAATAGAACTGTAAAAACTACAACTATTCAGTTGTTAAAAACTGAAAACAATAACGCATTAAGGAAATTTGACATTTTTAATAGTTCGATTGAAGTTCCCTATATCGAAAAGGCAAGTGCAGATGTATTAAAAGTTGAAGAAATTACTTATGAAAATATTCTAAAAGACATAAATTTTGATGTCAAAGTTGGAGATGTTATTGGTTTGGTAGGGAAAAACGGTGTGGGGAAAACAACCTTACTAAGAATACTCATGAAGATTATTCGCCCTACCAAAGGAAAGATAATCGAAAATAAAAAAAATTTGTCATCGCCGTTTTTAGTAATGCAAGAAATGGATTACCAATTTTTCACAGAATCAGTGAGGAGCGAGTTAGCCCTTGGGAATGAAATAGTTAGTAAAGATCAGCAAGAAAAAATTTTAAAAAAAATGGAACTTTATAAAATGAAAGATCAATTACCGTTTGATTTATCCGGTGGAGAAAAACAAAGATTATTGGTTTCTATAGCTTCATTGTCAAAAACTAATTTATTTCTATTTGATGAACCTACAAGTGGGTTGGATTATATCAATATGGAAAGGATTGCTGACCTTATTAAAGACTTAAAAGAAAGGGGTGCAGTAGTTATAGCCACTCATGATCCGGAATTTCTTTATAAAACATGCAATAGAATTATTTATTTAAAAAATGGTGGAATAAAAAAAGATATAAAACTTAGAGTAGAAGATTCAACTTTGATAGAACAGATTTTTAATGACATAACGAAATAGAATTGAGGAGAATATATATGAAAACAAAAGATTATATTTTTATTGGTTTAGCTACAGTTATTTCCCTAGTAATTTACTTTTTTTCAATAATGATTAGTAGTATTGGTGGGGCGTTTGGTCACAGCATATCCCCAGGGATTTTTGGATTATTATCTGGAATCATATTTGTTTATATTAGTTATAACTACTCTAGAAAAGGAATTTTTACTATTTACACAATAGTTTTGTTATTATTTTTTACGTTAATGGGTGGGGCGTACTTACCTTGGTTTATCAGTTCGATTAGTACGGCGATCTTAGCTGATATTATTCTATCCGTATTTGGATATGATCGAGCAATTCCTCAAGTTGTGTCTTGGGCTCTAATGCAATTAGGCAGTGCTGCCGGACAGTGGATTCCCATATGGTTCTTTACAGATCGTTTTCGTCAAGACTGGATAGATAGAGGACAATCTGCTGCAACAATGGATGCAATGATCCACTACGCGGTGGGTATATGGGGAATCATTTCAGTGTTAGTTGTAGCAAGTTTATCTATGATTGGTGTATTGATTGGAAGAAAAGTCTTAAAAAAATACAAAAAATAGAACGTAGTTTACCTTCTATCTGTTTATACATCTCTAATTTACGCTATTACGGAAAGCATTAACAGTCGTAAACGAATAAGAGAAGAAATTGATTGCGGGGGAGAAAAAAATGAAAGTATACAAAAAATTATTTAGTTATGTCCCTAAAAAGAAATGCTACGGATGGTTAGCCACTTTATTTTCTGGTTTTTCTGTCGTATTAACAGTCTATGGATATTACAGTATTTACAAATTTCTTCAGTCTCTAATTATTGTAGGAGATGAATATTTAGCTAAGAGTTATTCGGTTCAAACTGTTGCTTGGTTAACTTTAGGAGCTTTATTCTATATTTTTTCTGGCTTATTTTCTCATATCCTTGGGTTTCGCTTAGAGACTAATTTGAGAAAAAAGGGAATTAGCGGTTTAACAGGAGCAAGTTTTCGTTTTTTTGATTTAAATTCTTCGGGATATATTCGAAAGACAATTGATGACAACGCGGCTAAAACACATATGGCAATTGCTCACTTGATTCCAGATAGTGCTCAAGCCATAGTAACACCTGTTTTATCAGTTGCCTTAGGCTTTTTCATTAACTTTAAAATTGGATTGGTTCTAATCGCCATGTTAGTAATTGGTGTATTCTTGTTAAAGAAAATGACAGGGAATACAAATTTTATTCAAAAATATCAAGATTCGTTAGATGTGTTAAGCTCTGAAACGGTAGAATATATCCGCGGAATTCAAGTTATAAAGATATTTGGTGCTAAAGTAACATCATTTAAAGCCTTGAATAAAGCAATTAACGATTATGCTAAGTTTGCATATAAGTATTCTTTGAGTGGGAAAACACCTTTTATTCTTTTTCAATGGCTATTTTTTGGTATAGTTTGCATTTTGATAGTTCCTATAACCTTTTTTATAACTTCTCTTACCACTCCCAAGATATTAGCTGTTGACTTGTTGATGTTGTTTTTTTTAAGTGGAATTATTTTTGTTTCTTTCATGAGAATAATGTATGTAAGCATGCACTTGTTTGAAGCAAGATATGCAGTCGAAACACTAGACTCCCTTTATTTAGAAATGAAGCAAGACCAACTAAAATATGGGAACGAGACACAGATTAAAAATTGTGACATTGCATTTGAAAATGTCAGCTTTTCATACAAAGAAGAGTGTGTTTTAGAAAATTTCAACTTAGTTTTAGAACAAAAAAGAATTTATGCATTAGTAGGAAAATCAGGAAGCGGAAAAAGTACGATAGCTAAACTAATTTCAGGTTTCTACAATGTGGATAAGGGACAGATTAAAATTGGTGGTAAGCCTTTAAATCACTATTCAAAAGACACGATTATTAACACAATTGCTTTTGTCTTTCAAGATACGAAACTATTCAATCAGAGTATTTACGATAACGTTTCTATAGCAAATCCTCAAGCGCCAGCAAGTAAAGTATTTGACGCGCTAAGATTAGCCGGTTGCGAATCGATTTTAGAAAAATTTCCCGAAAGAGAGCATACCTTAATTGGTAGTAAAGGAGTTTATCTGTCAGGAGGAGAAAAACAACGTATAGCTATTGCCAGAGCAATTTTAAAAGATGCAAAGATTGTTATTATGGATGAAGCCAGTGCATCTATTGATCCAGATAATGAGTATGAACTACAAAAGGCTTTTCAATATTTGATGAAAGAAAAAACAGTTATTATGATAGCTCATCGATTATCCAGCATTAAATCTGTAGATGAAATTCTTGTCTTGTCAGAAGGGAAAATAGTAGAACGTGGAAATCATAATGAATTAATGGCTAAACATCGAGTGTATAAACAATTGGTCACTAATTATGAGAATGCAAATGATTGGAGGCTTGACAATGAAAAGTTTTTATAAAAAAAAATTTGCTTTAACTGATCAGGGCGCAGAAGCTTTAACTAAAGCTTCTATTTCTAGTTTTTTTGTATACTGCATTAATATGGTACCAGCATTCATTTTAATGATGCTGATAGACGAATTAGTTTTAGAAAATGCAAAGCCCCATTGGCTTTATTTTGCCGTATCGTTTGTTACTTTGCTTTTCATGTATTGGTTGTTAGATAGGGAGTATGAAAACTTATATAATAGTACTTATAAAGAAAGTGCGCATTTAAGAGTGCAAATTGCAGACGATTTGTCAAATTTACCATTATCCTATTTTTCAAAACATAATTTATCAGATTTATCTCAAACTATCATGTCTGACGTTGAAGGTATTGAGCATGCGATGAGTCATGCAATACCTAAATCCGGTGGTATGGCTCTGTTTTTCCCTTTTATTTCAGTGATGCTTTTGGTTGGTAATGTCAAAATGGGATTAGCTGTTATTTTGCCAACGTTATTTAGTTTTGTCTTAATCTTGTTATCAAAGAAATCCCAAACGAAAGCCAATACTAAATATTACGATACTTTGAGAGAAAACTCGGAAGAATTTCAAGAAACTATTGAATTGCAGCAAGAGATTAATAGCTTTAATCTATCTAAAAAAGTTCAAGACAGACTTTTCAAAAAAATGGAAGAGAGTGAAAGGATTCATTTAAAGGTAGAATTAAGTACTTTTTCAGTCATGGCCTTATCCTCTATTTTCTCATATGTTAGTTTAGCAGTAGTCATTCTAGTAGGCGTTCACTTACTGTTAACGGGTGAAGTGACTATACTCTACGTCGTTGGTTACTTACTAGCCGCAATAAAAATAAAGGATTCCTTCGATTCTATGAAAGAAGGAGTGCTTGAAATATTTTATTTAGCTCCTAAAATACAGCGAATTAGAGCTATGAAGGAAACTAGTATCCAAGAGGGATCAGATAGTTCTCTGAAATCTTTTGACATTGAGTTGCGAGATGTCTCTTTCTCATATGATAACAATACCCCAATTTTAGATCATATCTCGTTTACGGCTAAACAAGGAGAAGTGACTACGTTAGTAGGTGCTAGTGGTTCCGGGAAAACTAGTATCTTGAAATTAGTGTCTAGACTGTATGATTATGATGAAGGCTGTATTTTAATTGATGGGTATGATATTAAACGTGTATCTCCAGCTTCTTTGTTTAGCAAAATCGCTATTGTTTTTCAAGAGGTAACTTTGTTTAATACAAGTATTTTGGAAAATATACGTATTGGAAATAGTCAAGCGTCAGATGAGGAAGTGAAAAAAGCAGCTCGTTTAGCTAACTGCGAAGACTTTATTGAAAAACTACCTGACGGTTATCATACATTGGTCGGAGAAAACGGAAGTTCGCTTTCTGGAGGAGAGCGACAACGCCTATCCATAGCACGGGCTTTTTTGAAAAATGCGCCAATTTTAATTTTAGATGAAATTACTGCCAGTTTAGATGTGGAAAATGAAAAACGTATTCAGGAAAGTTTAAATCGTTTAATACAAGATAAGACAGTACTAATTATATCGCACCGCTTGAAGTCTATTGAAAAGGTAAATAAAATTGTAGTGATGGATCAAGGAAAAGTAGTTGATCAAGGTACTCATAGTGAGTTGTATCGAAGATCAGAAATATACAAAAATCTCATAAAGAAAACTAAACTATCTGAGAAATTCGTCTATGAAAAAGAAGCTCAATCACGATGATGAAATAGGCTTTAAATTAACCTACAAGTTTTGGGATATAGTTATAATTCTTTTTCAAAAAGAATAATTTTATTAAACAGCATCTAATTTTGAATACACGAAAGAATCAGTATGGGTGAATTAGTTCACTTAATGTCTATTCTTATAATATAAGGAATAATCAAAGTTTTAAAAAATTGGCGATAAACCAGTTAAGCATAAAAGATTGAATAAAAAGTTATAGTTTCTTTCATATTGCCGCTTTAAGTAGAGGAAAAGCTACTTAAAACGGTATTTATGTTTGACTTGACTAATAAAAGTGAATTCTTATTTTTCAGAGCTTAAACTACATGTTTTTTTTAATAATCTGATTATCTCTATGCACCGATAAATTCGTTTTCAAATAGTTATCTATTCATATGAGTTTTATTTCATGTTATTTATTGTTGACAAGAGCAACTCTTGTTGGTAAAGTATCAGCGTCAAAACGTAACGTTTACGATTTGAGGTGTCTAAATCAAAATAAAAGGAGTATAAAGGTATATGGCAAAAAAGTCGAAAATTGCTAAAGCAAAGAAACAAATGGCGATGATTGAAAAGTATGCAGATAAACGTCAGGAATTAAAAGCCGCAGGAGATCGCACCGCTCTCGCTAAATTGCCAAGAGATTCAAATCCAAATCGTCTGAGGCTTCGTGATCAGACGGATGGTCGTCCAAGAGGGTATATGCGAAAGTCCCGTATTAAGTTTAGAGAACTTGCCCATCAAGGGTTGATTCCTGGAGTAAAAAAAGCAAGTTGGTAAGAGGAGGAAATATCATGGCAGTACCAGCAAGAAAAACATCTAAGGCGAAGAAACGGTTAAGAAGAACTCATCAAACTGTAGTAAAACCAGAAATTTCATTTGACGAGGCGAATGGTGATTATAGACGTAGCCATCATGTATCTTTAAAAGGGTACTATAATGGAAAGAAAGTAATTAAAGGAGCTTCAAAATAGTTTATATATAACTTTTAGGAGGGAACCAAAATGGAAATTATTTACCCACCTTTAGTTGAAGAAGGATTAAAGTATTATCTTGAAACGACCCAACAATCGCTAGATAAAAGTACTTTTTATCGTTCAATGGTAGAGAGAGGAATTATTACTGAAACGGGTTTGCCGACCCAACAGGCAATTGAAAATGGATTAGTCAAGGATTACTACGAGGATCAAGGGTTATCATTTGATGAGTTTTTAAGAATCTATCCAATTTTTGAAGAGTATGACAAGGAGTTATTTCAATGTATCGATGGTTATTGGGAGATACCTGTTGATATGAAAGAAAATTTAGTTTCACAATTGGAATCTGGCGAGTTAAATTTTGAAGATGCACAACAAATTCAAGCGTATCTTGAAGATCGATAAGTATTGAAGGAGGAAGATTTATGCGTCAAAATATTATTTTGGAATGTGTCGAAACTGGAGAACGTCTGTATCTCACCAGCAAAAATAAACGGAATAACTCTGAACGGCTAGAATTAAAAAAGTATTCTCCAAAATTGCGCAGGCGGGCAATTTTCAAAGAAGTGAAATAGGTAAGTGGTAAAAAGGTGACAAAATGAGCATACCAGTTACAATCGTTTCTGGGTTTTTAGGTGCTGGAAAAACAACGCTAATCAATCAAGCCTTGCAATTCTCACCCTATCCCAGGGAAGAAATTATTATAATTGAAAATGAGTTTGGTGAAGTTGGAATTGATCACAAATTAAAGGTATTAAAGTAGTATGTTTAATCAAATAGAACAAGATTGGATAATAGTTTATATTTTTAATCCTAGACCATTATTGGTGATTCAAAGACTGCAACCACACTGATTAACCTATCGAAGGGTACAATTCCAAAAACTAAAATCAAAACTAGTAATTCTAATGATATCAAAACTGAGTTGAACATTAAGTAGCCACAGTATCTAAAATGGTGAGGAATTAGCAATAATTACTACGCCGAAAGAAAAAGAATAATAGAGAAAACTTTCTTGTAAAAATTATCTATAAATTAGTTTTTATTACAATTGCGCTGTTTTATTTTACTTTATGATGATAAAAGGAAAGATAAAGTCATATGTCTGATAAAAATACCTATGCACGTCGTAGCCAACGTCACAAACAAGAACCTGATATCTGTGAAAATACAAATCAATTGAATGAAGCTGTAAAGTCCAAAACCGGAAACGAAAACAAACAACCAAAAATACCGAAGAAAAAATCTAATTATAGCAAGTATATATTCGCATTGTTTACCGCACATATTCTAGTAATTGTCGCTACTGGCGGTTATATTGTTTATACATTAAAACAGCAAGAAGTAGAAGCTCAAACCAAATATGAAACTGCTGCAAAAAATCTCATGGCTTCAATCCAAGAAGAGCAAGACCAAAGTGGAATTTCAACGAAAATAGATACTATAAATGACGGAGAAAATAAGTGCCTTGTTTACAGTCCAGTTTATGAAAGTACTGTTCCTTTCAAAAATGCAAACCAGCTCGTAGACGAGCTTGCTCAAAAGTAACAAAAGAAGCAACGTGAAAAAGAAGTGCTTACAGTTGCCAGAATAAAAGCAACAGCAATATCTTCTAAAATTGGTCAGTATAGAATTGAAGCAGATAGTTTTATCTGGGATCGCAGTAAGGAAAATTTTAAAAAGCTAGACAGTATTTCTGAGAAAACCATTTATGTTTCCGAAAAAACTGGTAAAGAAATCACAAATAAGGATTTGATTCCAGATGAAGGAAGTCTCTTAGGTATTCAACAGGTGATTCAGCAATCCATTCTTGATCACGCCAAAGAGCTTGAAAAAATAATTGATGCTGTATTAACGATAGATAGAATTTCTTACGAGAGTAAAATGACTTATACACCTGATGAATTGACCATCGACCTACCAAAGAACACAACTGAAACTACTAAAGTTACTCTAAAATACAGAGACATTGCGCCTTTTATTGATACAGATCTGGTTTCGCAAGAAAGTATAAAAGATGCGTTACCTGCATTAGATGAAAATAAAAAGTATGTCGCTCTTACTTTTGATGATGGACCCAATAATAGCTCAACACTTGATTTGTTGAATATACTAAAAACAAACAACGTGAAGGCTACTTTTTTCATGTTAGGACAGATGGTGGATCAAAACCCAGATGTTGCAAAACAAGTCCACGACGAGGGTCATGAGGTAGCATGTCACTTGTATTCTCATCCACAGTTGAATACACTTTCGACAGATGAATTACAAAGTGAAATGAATAAAGCTAATAAAGCTAATAAAGCAATTTTTAAGGCTACAGGCGTCTTGCCTCGCAATATCCGTCCTCCTTATGGCGCTATTGATAAAAAAAGTGCTGAAACAATTGGCATGCCAATTATTCAATGGAATATTGATTCGCTAGATTGGAAAACAAGAAATCCTGAAGCAATCAATAATGTTGTCAAACAGAATGTCTTTAATGGCGCAATCATCTTAATCCACGATATCCATCATGAATCAGTCAAAGCTGTACCAGGATTGATCACTATGTTAAAAAATGAAGGATACGAATTTGTGACGATCGATCAACTATTGTCAGGAAAACAAAAACCATTACATCAATATTTTGGTATGAATGATGAACGGTTAGTAGACTGACTGTTATTAAATTGCTAGGTACGTGAAGAAGTTATATTTGTAGTTTCTCTCTCAGAAAAAAAGTTAAGCAAAACAAATTGATAAAGAGTATCAAGAATGCTAATCCTTATTAGTTAAAGTTCTATCTGGAAAAAGCAAAAGTATTTGAGACACAACACGCAGCCTTTGGATATTTAGCTTTGGATTATGGATTGATACAAGTTCCTATTGCTGGACTAAGTCCTGAAGAAGAGCCATCTTCTGGTCAATTCGCTGAATTAAAAGAGTATGCCAAAAAAATAATATCAATTATATTTGTTTTGAAAAGAATGCTAATGATACAAAAACTTTGGCCAACGAAGCTGGGATAAAATTGGAAGTATTGAATCCTCTTGAAAGTCTTATAAAAGAACAAATGAATAATGGTGAAGATTATGTTTCAGTAATGGAAGACAATCTAAAAGCGTTAGAGAAAACAACTATGGTTGCTGGTGAAGAGGTAGTTCCAGAAAAAGAAGCGAAGGATGAAAAGACAGTTGCTAGTGGGTACTTTAAAGATGTCGATGTGAAGGATCCCGAATTGAGTGATTATACAGGTGAATGGCAATCTGTTTATCCGTTGTTAAAAGATGGAATTTTGGATGAAGTTTTCGATTACAAAGCAAAACTCAATAAAGACATGACAGCTGCTGAGTACAAAGATTATTATACTACTGGCTATGAGATAGTTTTCCTTTAGTTAGATTTAACCTGCTCTTTATTATGCATAGAAAGAGGATTCCTATGAAAAAAACTATTACAATCCTAACTGACTATCTTGGTTTAGGAAAAATTGATATGAAGATAGGAGACGTAATAATTATTGGGATTTTGATTATTAGCTCCTTTATACCTTTATTTATTTTTTCTCTTGAGAAGGGGAACCAAGGAACTACTAAATATGCTGTTGTTCGAATTAATGGCAAGGAAGTAGATCGCTTTAATTTAGATAAAATCAGTCATAAATATGTGAAGTATTATCCAGCTAAGGGACAATATAATATTATTGAGATTAAAGATGGAAAGATCCGAGATAGAGAAGATAATAGTCCTGATCAGATTGCAGTTAGAACTGGATGGATATCAAATCCTGGTCAGACTAGTATTTGCTTACCCCATAAATTAGTTATTAGTATTGAGAAAAAAGGAAGTCCTGATTATTATATTTACTAATAAAATCTGACTTATTTTAGAGAAGTGGTTACTATTTTTAGTATTGTAAGATTACAGTAATGTCTTCTTTCTGGGTAAAACGGTTGCAAAAATCTATATTTACCAGTGTTATATTATTACCAAAAAGGCGCAGTGAAATAATTCTGCAAAAAACCGTTGGGGCTCTAGGGCTCTAATGAGTTTTGTCTTTTACATATAGTGTAAAGGGCAGAAAAAGGGAAAAATTTCGCATATTAAAGACCATCCTTTTCCAAATCTTCAAGTATGTTAGCACGCATGTTTTTAGTTACGCGAATTGTAAAATTAAGTTAGAAAAATAAAA